>NZ_CAMHRZ010000105.1 GCF_946187255.1 uncultured Ruminococcus sp. | reverse complement strand
TTGAATAGGTATTTTCTATAACACCCGACTCGAAATAGATATATCCGTTTTTAAGATAGACTATTCCACCGGGATGATTACCTTTGAGCGTACCGCCTATGATAGTGAATACCTCCGAGCCCGACGACATTTCAACATTCAGGTAACCATCTTCGAAGGTGAGCTTATGCCCCACCATGTTGAGAGCTACATTGAAGGAAACATCGACACTCTCACTAACGGTGATGTCTTTTGTCATTTTCAGTTCTTTGTTCCTGTTCGATGTATCACTGAGAGCGTTTTTAAGTTCTGCCGCTGTTGAGACACTGACCTCGTCAGCACTCGCCTTTATCGCGCCTTCAGGCAGGATAACGACCAGCGTGAACAGCATCATGAACGCTGTGATCATCGCAAGAAAACGTTTTCGTGTTTTTTCCATTTCTTTATCCTCCTTTGAAAATATAATAATATGTTATAGGTATCAGCTAATGCAGCAACAAAAGCTAATATCCCTACACTTTTCATATTAACATATTTTCACGCCATTGTCAACATTATTTTAAAATAAAGTAAATGAGAAATAACCGATATCTGACAAAAAAACTGACGCACCGCATCCGGCGGAAGCGTCAGCTTTATCGTTTTTGTTCTTCAAGTATCTTTTCCACCAGTTCGCGCCTTTCATAAAGCACGCAGCCGCCGTCATGCCAGCCTGTAAGCACTCCCTGCCTGTTCAGCTCGCGGAACAGCCTTGAATCTAACATATCCATAAGGCTCCCGCTGCGTATATTGCAGTCGGAATAAGGCGAGAACGGGCAGGGCTCCGCTCCGCCGAAGGCATTGATGTGGAAAAAGCCTCTCCCCGCCCCAAGACAGTCTCCCGATGCTCTTTCGTCACCGGGGAAGGATATGAACACCATATTACCGAATGTTTTCTTTAATTCATCGATACGAAGCGCCATCTGCACACGGGATATCTCATCGGGCGCAATGTCCTCCCTGCCGTCAGCAGGCACATACTCCGTATATACCACCGCCCTGCACCCGCGTGAACGCAGCTCTGAAACGAACTCACTGCTGCACACTTCGTCAGTATTCTCCTTAGTTACCGTCACCGAAGCCCCGAAAAGCACGCCCCTCTGCTGCATCGCAGCCATTTTCTCAAAAAGGCTTTCCCGACTCACCTTTTCGTTGTCTATGCTCAGCACAGGAAAAAGGTTGCGGTGCTTGTCAAAAAGCTCTGTGTACTCATCGTCAAGTATACTCCCTTTGGTAAATACAGGAAACAGGACATCCTCCTGCCTTGCCGCCGAATATATCACATCACGGCGCAGCAGCGGTTCTCCGCCCGAAAGTACGATGAACGATATACCGCATCCCGCCGCCTGCCCGAAAACACTCAGCCACTCATTGGCACTCAGCTGAGTGCCGCCGTCGGCTGTCCTGTTCCCTGCAAAGCAGCCCGAACAGCACTCGTCTGTCAGGCTGCATATCAGCAGCGGCGGTACATGATGACCCTTTCGATTCAGCTTTTCGCGTTTGCGCTGTGCTTTCAGGCTGTCAGCCGAGAACCGCAGTATAAAGGCGCTTTCCTGCGGCTCTCTTGCCGTCGCCCGCAGTATATCCTTCACAAGCCCCTCTGTGCCCTTTGCAAGATAGCTCTCCAGCTCAAAGCTGTTCACTTACAGCACCTCCAGCAGCTTTTTCTCCAGCTTCTCGGGTGTTGTTGCCGAAGCGAAGCGTTCCACAACCTCGCCTTCACGGTTCACAAGGAACTTTGTGAAATTCCATTTGATGTTATTGCCCAGCACTCCGCCGCGTTTCGATTTCAGCGCCGTGTACAGCGGAGACTCGTTCTCACCGTTCACATCCACTTTGGCGAACTGTCTGAACGTCACACCGAAACGCCCCTTGCAGAATGCACCTATCTCCTCATCGGATTCGGGTGCCTGATTTGCAAACTGATTGCAGGGAAAATCCAGGATCTCAAAGCCCTCGTCCTTATGCTTCTCATAAAGCTTTTGCAGACCCTCGTACTGCGGGGTGAAACCGCAGCGGGTCGCGGTGTTTACGACAAGCAGGACTTTACCCTTGTATTCCGAAAGAGAAACGTCATTACCCTTTGCGTCCTTAACAGTAATGTCATAAATACCCATAAAAAATACCTCCATTTCGCAATAGTACGATAATTGCTCCCATTTTGATTATAACTCATTTTTTCTTAACAGTCAAGAGCGTTTTCAGATTTAATTATGAAATTTCTCTAAATATTATCAATGTTAACTTACCGATAACGTTTAAATGCACTAATTTAACAAAAGTATGTGTACAATAAATTACCCTGTTGACGCAAATTTTCGCTTATCAAGACGCGCCTTTCTCAAATTGATCTAAATGATAATTCACGATGGGGCTATAAAAAAAGCAGCCACATTGTGTGACTGCTCTCGTTCTATACCAGTACTCTGGAAAGAAATTCCTTTAATCTGGGGCTCTTGGGGTTCGCGAAAAATTCTTCGGGGGTGTTCTGCTCCATCACATAGCCCTCCGCCATGAACATGACTCTCGAAGCTACTTCCTTTGCAAATCCCATTTCATGGGTAACTACCACCATAGTCATGCCGTCGTCAGCAAGCTGCTTCATAAGCTCCAGCACCTCGCCCACCATTTCGGGGTCAAGCGCCGAAGTCGGCTCATCGAACAGCATCACTTCGGGGTTCATCGCCAACGCTCTTGCTATGGCGATACGCTGCTTCTGTCCGCCCGAAAGCATCGCGGGGTATTCGTTAGCCTTGTCGGGAAGTCCCACACGCTTCAGAAGCTCCTCCGCCTTTTCGTTGGCTTCCTCTTTCGACATAAGCCCCAGCGTAACAGGTGCAAGGGTTATATTCTTCTTGATCGTCAGGTGCGGGAACAGGTTGAAATGCTGGAACACCATGCCCATGCGCTGTCTCACACCGTCGATATCCTTTTCTTTCAGCTTTGTTATATCCTGCCCGTCGAACAGTATCTCGCCCGCCGTAGGCTTTTCCATAAGGTTAAGGCAGCGGAGAAAGGTGGATTTTCCCGACCCCGAAGGTCCTATGATAACGACCTTTTCGCCCTTGCTGATATGCTCATCGATGCCTTTGAGCACCTCTATCTCACCAAAACTCTTTTTAAGACCCTTAACGTCTATCATTTGCGGACAGCCTCCTTTCCAGCTTGTTCACAAGGAATGACAGGAACATTACTATCACAAGATATATCACTGCCACCGCTATCAGCGGCAGGAAGGGCGAGAATGTCTGCGAACGTATCTGGTCGCCGCCCTTGGTGAGATCGTTAAGGGCGATATAGCCCGCTACCGATGTCTCTTTCAGCAGTACGATACACTCATTCGCCAGCGCGGGAAGCACCGTCCTCAGCGCCTGAGGCATGATTATGAGCCCCATAGTGCGGGAATAGTTGAGTCCCAGACTTCTGCCCGCTTCCATCTGTCCGTTGTCTATGCTCATTATGCCGCCGCGGACTATCTCAGCCACATAAGCGCCCGAGTTTATACCAAAGGCTATTACCGCCACCACCGTTTTCGAGATATTCACGCTGGCAAACACCACGAAATAGATTATCAGCAGCTGAACGACCACAGGCGTGCCTCTGATGACTGTAAGATATATCCTGCACAACGCATTGCCTATCTTCATCTTGCCAGTTTTAAGGTAAGTACACCTCACTATCGCCACGATGAAGCCCAGCACCATGCCGAGTATCACCGCAAAAAAGGTTATTATCATGGTATTCGCAAGACCGGAGGTCAGATACTTCCAGCGGTCCGCCTCGATGAAATTCTGCTTAAAGCTGTCTATAAAGCTCATTGACTTCCTCCAAATTTCAAAAGGCTGCCCCGTCTCAGGGGACAGCCCTAATTCTCAGATGTTACTTTCTTACCATAACCACCAGGTGTGTTGTAGTGTAGGGATCGCTGAACAGCACGTTCTTCTCTCTGTCGGGAGTTACGGACATACCTGCAACGCCCACATCAGCCTTGCCCGACTGTATCGCGGGGATCACGGAGTCGAACTGCATATTCTCGATCTCCAGCTCGTATCCCAGCTTCTCGCATACAGCGGTCATCATATCAACGTCAAAGCCTACGATATTCTCGCCTTCCATATACTCATAGGGAGGGAACTCGGCATTGGTAGCCATTACCAGCTTGCCCTTGCTCTTGTCGGCATTCGCATCGGGAGTGAACTTGTTCTCGCCCGCATTCTCGCCGTCATAGTAATCCTTGATGCTCTTTAAAGTGCCGTCGTCGTTCAGTTCTTTAAGAGCGCCGTTTATCTCCTGCTGCAGCGCGGTGTTGTCCTTATTTATAGCCACAGCGTACTCTTCATCGGCAAAGCCCTCGCTCAGCAGCTCAACATCCTCATTCTTTCCCACGAACACGCCTGCTGTATCGCTGTCGATGATGACTGCATCCACCTTGCCCTGTTTCAGCGCCTGTACAGCGTCTGCATACTTATTGTATCTCTCAACAGTTGCGCCCTCAACATCGCCTGCCAGTGTATCGCCTGTGGTTCCCAGCTGAACGCCTATGGTCTTGCCATTGAGATCATCAATGGAATGTACCGTATTCTCGGGGGCGGAGCCGCCGCAGGAAGCAAACATAACGACCGAGAGTGCAAGCGCGGTCATACCCGCAAATATCTTCTTCATATTCATACATATCCTTTCAACATTTGATTTTCATCATGCATATTATAGCACATCGTTCTGTGATATTCAACTGTTTTTAAGAAGTTTAATAATTTTGAAATCAAATATCTGCTAATCCCGTATATTGTGGCTTTTCGGCGCTAAAGCCGCCTTGCACCGCTATCGGAGACACACATCACGGCTCTCCCTATCACGGTATTTACGGGGATACAGCCCAGAAGCGGCGAACGGCTGTCGGTGGAGACTTCCATATTGTCCCCCAAAAGGAACAGCCTGCCCGAAGGAACTGTACAGCGAAAGGGTCTGCCCGCCGCTTTAATATACTTCCATTTCGGCGGCTTTCCGTTGATAAAAACTCTGCCGCTGCTGTCTATGCGCACCTCGTCGCCCGCCAGACCTGCCGCACGCTTTATCAGCACCGCTCCGCCGTGCCGCACCAGCACTATACTTCCCCTTTTCGGCTTTGTATACTGCCTCATGCTTATCACCTGCTCGCCGTCATGCAGTGCAGGCTCCATGCTCCTGCCCGCAACGTTATACACCGAAAACAGCCCTTTCCACGCCGCAGCCGCGCAAGCCGTGATCCCTGTGGTGAAGAGCAGCACCTCAGCCGTCCTGCGTTTTTTGCCGTCACTCAACATAGGAGACCTTGCCGTCATCGGAGAATGCCAGCTTTCCGCGCTGCTTTGCGTTCCTCATGCCAAGAGATACCGCAGTTTCCAGCGCGGGAGTCACCCTCGTGAAGCCGAAAAGGTGCGCTGTCTCACGCATGAGGTCGTCACGCTGAAGCGCTATCTGCCTTGACAGGATAAGGATTATTCCGCTGCCCAGTTCTTCGGGCGGGATATCCCTGATATCACGTCGAACTTCGGGGGCGCATTTCACACGACAGCGGGTATACTCCGACGGTTCCTGCGTATCCAGCCATACGAACTCCGTATCACCCGACTGCACCGACTTGCCCCTTGAAGCGCCAAGTGCAATGTCAAACACCGACTTTGTGAGATTGCTCTGCCTTGTCACGCCCCATGCGGTGAGTATGCGCTTTTGCAGCACTTCACGGCTGATAGGCGCTTCGGCTTCGAGTATCTCGTTGATGCATACCGCTATCTTCTTTGATTCCAATTCGTTGAACTTGTCGGGAGTGCCCTGAACTTCGGGGATGAACGGTATATACTCCTCACACTCGTCCGAAAGTTCGGACTGTTCTTCCCGTTCAAACTGCAGCTGCTCGGTCTTTTTGGGCGGCTCTTCATCTACGGGAGCGGGAGCGTTCTTGGCTTCGATGGCGTCGTTTATCGCGGTTATTATCGCCGCGATGCACCTGCTCTTGTCAGCCAGCCAGTCGAGGATATACACATTCATCACGTTCCAGCCCAGCCCCTTCAATACCGATGGCTGTGACACCGTTCGGTCGTAGGCTGTGCCGTTCTCGTAGTATCCCCTGCCGCAGCAGTTTATGCCGAGGATATAGGTGTTTTCGTCGTCGGGGTCTGATACTGCCACATCCACTTTGTAATCCGAGCATCCCACACTGCACTTCACCTTAAAGCCCCTCTGTGCAAGCTCATCAGCCACCAGCTTTTCAAAGCCTGTGCCCATTTTACCGCTGCCTGCCCTCACGGGGAGCGCAGACCTGCCCTTTGCCGCAAACTCAAGAAATCCCTTCAAGCCGTCAACGCCCTCTGAGCGGGTGCGGGAGAGGTCTATCATCTCGGGTCTTATGACGGAGTATACCACCATTTTCTCTCTTGCACGGGAGATGGCGACATTCAGCCTGCGCCAGCCGCCGTCACGGTTCAGCGGGCCGAAGTTCATGCTCACCTTGCCCTCCTTGTCGGGACCGTAGCCTATGGAGAAGAATATCACATCGCGCTCATCGCCCTGTACATTCTCCAGGTTTTTGATGAGTATCGGCTCATACATCTCGTTTGCGAAGTTTTCAAGCTCGGGTTCGGCACGGAATGCATCCGACAGCACATCATCCACTAAATTCTGCTGAGGCTGGCTGAACGTTACTACACCTATGGAGTGCTTCCTCAGCTGCGGGTCACGCAGGCGGCGGCATATCTCAGCCACCACAGCCTCTGCTTCGGCGCGGTTTGTCTTGGTGCTGCCCTTGTCGTAGAAGCCCTCCACGTTGACCCAGCTGACCTCGCTGACCTGGTCGTCGGGAGATGGGAAGGTATACAGCTTGTTTTCGTAATACTTTGAATTGCTGTAGGCAATAAGGCTCTCATGGCGTGAACGGTAGTGCCACAGCAGATGTTTCTGCGGCATGGAGAGGGCAAGGCAGTCATCCAGCACGCTTTCCAGATCTTCCTTGTCATAGTTCTCCTCGTCCACCTGATTTGTGGAGAAGAAGCTGGTAGGCGGCATCTGCTTGGGGTCGCCCACGACTATCACGTTCTCGCCGCGTGCGATGGCGCCCACTGCCTCGCAGGTGGGCAGCTGTGAAGCCTCGTCAAATATCACAAGGTCGAACTTCGGATAGGACGGGTCGATATACTGCGCCACCGATATGGGCGACATCAGCATTACGGGGCATATCCTGCGCAGCAGCGTGGGTATGCTGTCAAACAGCTTGCGTATGCTCATCATGCGCCCGCCGCTCTTGATAGCCCTTTGCAGTATTCCCAGTTCGCTGCTTTTGGCACCCTCTCCCGGTGCGGGCACCTTTGCGGAAAGCTCCGCTGCCAGCTGCTGTATGGTCAGCTTTTTGAAACTCTCGTGTACTTCGTTCAGGCGGCGCACAGTGTCCTCGAACAATGTGCCCGTAAAGCCCGAAAGCGTTTTGCTGCCCTTTATGGCACAGCTGACCTCGGCCTTTGCTATGCCGCAGTCAAAGGCGGACAGAAGCTCACTGCTGTCCACTTTATTACCCAGATATGCTTCGGATATATTTGCAGCACCCGCCTTTTCCAGCCTGTCACAGAAGCTCATGAGCACAGACCAGTCTTTAAGGCGCGGCATCTCCGCAGTGAGGGCAGCTGTACGCTCGCGGATATCATCCGTCGTGCCGTCCAGCAGCCTGCCGCAGTCCACCTTGAATTCCCTGCCCAGACTTTCATTGGTCAGCGATGTGATCCTGGCTATTATATCCTTTAAACGCTTTGCCGTCGCTTCAAGGCTGCTGCCGCTTTCACTTAGCTTTGCTGCCAGTGTTGAACGCTGTGCATCATCAAGTGGAGCACTGCGCACCTTGTTTCTCAGTCCTGCGGTCTTTTCAAGGGATCTTTTCAGCTGTACGGCATCGCTGCTTTCACCCTGCCACAGCGCCCCGAATATCTGCTGCGCTGCTGCCTGTCCGTCAGTGACTTCGGTCTTCAGCTTGGCTATACCTGTCAGCTTGGTCTAGTGATCGTTAATGTTCTCCTTTGTGACAGCGCCCGTGTTTTTCGCGTGGGCGGCAAGCTCTTTCACAAGGCGCTTGCCGCCGAAATGCTTGGGCAGGAACCACTTTGCCTGCACCTCTTTCCACTCGGTCTGAGCCTTCTGTGCATCATAGCCGAAAACGCTGTCGTCAAAGGTCTCGGAGAGCGCCTTACGGCTCGCCTGCAATTCTTCAAGGGCTTTCAGCGTCTTTTCGGCGGAAGGCATGAGCATATCCGTATTGTTCCCCGTCAGTGCCGACGGCAGTATGAAGCCCTCACCTGCCGCATCACCCAGTATATCTGCAAGAGATGCCAGCTGAGTATAGTTCGGCTTTCCTCCGCCGACCATTGCCGCCAGCTCGCCCTCGTATTTCTGCAATTCGGCAAGCTGTCCGTCCAGTTCGTTCAGCTTTGCACGAAGCTCATCTCCGGTCGTCAGACCGCACTCCGTCAGGCGGCACAGCTTCAAGGCGGTGTCACCTATAGCCCCGAACTGCCTGCCCAGATTTGCAAGGCTGTCGATGAGTTCACGCCACTCGCCGTAGGTGGAAGCCGTCATAACGTTCACCTGTGCATCGGTGAAGTCTATCCTGCCCTCGTAAGCCCTGTTCTGCTCGTATCTCACCGCCGCATCATATACGGATATACCGTGATTGCGTGGCTTGTGTATCTCCTCCATCACGCCGTTCAGTTCGGCGCGGAGGGCTTTCAGCTTGTCTGCCTGCGCCTGATAAGCTTCGGGGTGCTTGATCCTGCCCACGTTCAGCGTTTCGTTCAGCTGATCGAGCACTGCGCGTTTCTGCGCCTTATTTGAATGCAGCTCGATACAGAAAGGTCCCAGCCCTATCTTGTCAAGGCGCTTTTCGACCACCGACAGCGCCGCCATCTTTTCAGCCACAAAAAGCACCGAACGTCCGTGAAACAGCGCATTTGCTATCATATTGGTTATTGTCTGGGATTTGCCTGTACCGGGAGGTCCGTGAAGCACGAAGCTCTGTCCCTGCCCCGAAGCCACTACTGCCGCCAGCTGAGAGCTGTCCGCAGCCACAGGCACTGCCAGGTCGGCGGGCGGTATGCTGTCCAGTTCGTTGGGGGTGGAAGTGATATCGCTGCCCTCCCACTCGGTCTTTCCCGAGATAAGGCTCGCCACCACCTTGTTCTGTGCCAGCTCATCGGCGCGGTTGCGGATATCGTTCCACATTATGAACCTGTTAAAGCTGAACTGTCCTATAAAGGCATACTCATCTATATCCCATCTGCTGCGGGACATGATGCCCCTGCGGATGATGCTGAATATCAGCGGTAAATCCACACCGCTCTCGTCTTCGGGTACGGGGTCGAGCCCCTGTATATCTATCCCGAAGGACTGCCGCAGCATCTCCAGCAGCGTGATATTCACCTGTGTATCCTCGTCGCGCACACGGATGGAAAAGCTCTTGTCCTGCACTCTGCGGATGATATCCACAGGCACCAGCACCAGCGGGGCATAGCGGGGCTTCTCGCTCCTGTCGGTCTCATACCAGCGCAGGAAACCCATTGCGAGATATATGGTATTAACGCCGTTTTCCTCCATGCTCACCTTTGCCAGACGGTGCAGTTTCTTCATGGTCTTTTCAAGGTCGCTCTCGTTCATGAAGGTGCGCAGGCGCTTGGACTTGAACTCCTTTGCCGCTATATCAGCTATAAGTTCCCGCTGATTTTCGGTCTCGTATATTTTGCTGTCAGATACTTCCAGCGTCATATCATTGGGCGCAGGCATTATCCTGAATGTCTCATCGGCGGCTATCTCGTCCTCCAGTGCGGCAAGGCTGTCCGCCATCAGCTGCACATTGGCGGAAGTCGGGCGGAAATTCAGCAGGCTGTTACGCAGGCTGAGATCCAGCAGCTTTCTCTCCCACATCATCTGTCTGGTCATCTCTCTGGGCTGACCGTTTATATCCAGTTCCCCGAAAGCGATCTCATTGGGGGCAGAGGTGATATCCTTTTTCTTCCTCTCGCCGTAATCCACTGCTGTATATACGCCGTTTTCGCTGACTCTGGCGGGTATGGGGCGTATACCGCCTGTGCGGGTGCGGGCAATATCCACCGCAAAGCAGAAGTCCGAAGCCTTTGCCAGTTTATCTGCGGCATGAGCCTCAGCTCCGTCGAAATCCACGCTCTTGCCCGCCGCGAAGTCGGTACATTCTATCACGCTAATCTCGTCGATACCGCTTGCCATACGCTTTGTCAGTG
>NZ_CAMHRZ010000104.1 GCF_946187255.1 uncultured Ruminococcus sp. | reverse complement strand
GTTGAAAAAGTATTTGGGAAGAAAGATATGGCGTTCGACGATAAACACCGTCAATTCGTCTCCCGAACTCTGGCCGGTATTTGTAAAGCCTGTCAGCAACAAGCGTTTTATCGGAAGAACTATCCGTACTGCAAAGGACCTCATCGGGTGCGGTAACTGTTATGAAGATACAGATATTTATTGCAGTGAACCGATCGATCTTGTTTCGGAATACAGATGCTTTGTGAGATATGGAAACATTTCAGATGTCAGGATTTACAAGGGCGATTGGAGATATCCTCTTGATGCTGATGTGGTAGAAAAAGCAGTCTCGGACTATTCGGATGCACCTAAAGGATATGCTCTCGATTTTGGTGTAACAAAGGACGGAAGGACATTATTGATCGAAGTAAATGCGACCGTGTGTATAGGTTCATACGGTCTTGAATCTATAGCCTACGCCAAACTTCTCTCCGCCCGCTGGGCTGAACTGACGGGGACGGAGGACGAGTGTGCGTTTGATCTGAGGTGAAAGGAGTGTGGATAATTTGAAATGCATTTCTAACTATCGTGAAATGACAGAGAACGAAAAGGACAGACCTATCAGAGAATTGATAGAATATGATTACCCTGATGAAACAAAAAAACTTATATCTGAGCATTTTGAACAGTATCATGAAGTTGATGTCTGTCTAGCCTGCTTCGCTGTTGACCGTATCAAGGGTGAAAATCTTAAATCAAGTATATTGGTATACACCGACGGTGTTTATAGATGGACGAATGAAGAGATATATCATTTTGAAAAATACGGTCTTCGGCTGAATGACGATTTCATATCGTATGTACTGAAGACAAAATAATTGATCGAATAACTCTCTGCCTAACTCCTCTCCGCCCGCTGGGCTGAACTGACGGGGACGGAGGACGAGTGTGCGTTTGATCTGAGGTGAAAGGAGGATCGCCTGTGAAAGTATTTGTTTACTGTGATGAAAAAGGTCAGGTCGATGATCATGATAATCTTTCCGCTCAAATTGGTTTTCACAAAATGGGTTTTGAGATAGTTAATTTTCATGAATATACTGAACTTTCAAAATTTCATAGTAAAGAAGATGTGATAGTCAGCGGTATCGGTCATGTTAAACGCCGTTTGGTCGATTTGGGGGCTGATATGCCTGATGTCGATTATCCCGAATCGTTGAAAAAGTATTTGGGAAGAAAGATATGGCGTTCGACGATAAACACCGTCAATAACTGATAAAACCGACCCTATTGCAAAGACCTGATTCGGGTCAAACACAAAAAGAAATGGGACTGCCGCACAGCAGTCCCAAACATATATTTATTTAGTCGCCCCGAAAAGAGAGCATCATTTCGGGGTCGAAATGCCGTTATTCCTTAATTGCAAGCAGCGCCTGCATATCCTCGTCGCTTATTACAAAATCGAGCCGGGTGTTCTGCTTGATGTATTCCTCGTGGACGGATTTCGGCAGTGGGAGAGTTCCCAGCTGCAGGTCAAAGCGGTTGGCGAGCTGTGAAACGGAAACTCCGTATTTTTCTGCCATTGCGCCTATCTCCGCTTTGGCGGACAGCCTGCCTGTGGCGTTGGGGGAATAGGCTTCCACAAGGATATCGTTCGCCTTGCAGAAATCCATGAGTTCCTGCGGCACATGACCGATGTGTACCCTTATCTGGTTGACCATCGGCTTTATCTCGGCGTTGTCCATCAGGTTTTGCAGGTCGGCTATGCTGAAATTCGACACGCCGATGGCTTTCAGCCTGCCATCCTTGTAAGCTTCCTCAAAGGCTTTCCACACCGCTAGATTTTCCTCGAAGTAGGTCTTGTTCTGATCGCCGCCCCAGGGCTTCGGCCAGTGTATCAGCATGAGGTCGAGATAGGGCGTATCCAGCCTTGCCAGCGAGTCGTTTATGTGCTGAACAGCTTCCTCGTAGGTCTTTATCTCCGCAGGAAGCTTTGAGGTCACAAAGTAGCTTTCACGCGCCTTGCCGCTGGCTTTCATGCCCTTGCCCACGCCTGCCTCGTTGCCGTAGGCGATGGCGGTATCGATATGCAGATACCCGATATCTAGGGCGTATTTCACCACCCTCGCCGCATCTTCATCCGAAGTCTGCCATGTGCCCAGTGCCACCTTCGGTATCTTGTTCCCGTTTGCCAGTGTGTAGTTTTCCTGAAATATCATTCGGAACACCTCCTGTTAATGTATTATTGTCTCAGTCCAGCGACCAGCCGTTGTCGCCGTGATATATCATCAGTCTGGTCATGCCCCCGTCGATGCAGATATTCTCACCGGTGATGAACCCCGCCTTTTCCGAGCATAGGAACAGCACCATATTCGCAATGTCAAGGGGCTCTCCTACACGACCGCAGGGCTGCTGGTAAGCGTCTGCGCCCTCGTATACTTTTCCGCTCGTTTCTATCCAGCCGGGGGATATGGAATTCACGCGGACTTTCCCCGCAAGGCTCACGGCAAGGGCGTGGGTAAGTGCCGCGATGCCGCCCTTTGCGGCGGTGTAGCTCTCCGTCTGCGGCTGGCTCATCCTGTCGCGGGATGAGGATATATTTATGATGCTGCCGCCTTTGCTGAAATGGGGCGCGAACAGCTTCGCAAGATAGAAGGGCGCAGTTACGCCCACCGATAGCGTGTACTGAAATTCCTCATAGCTGCACTCGTCTATGCCCCGCATTATCGGCAGGGCGTTGTTGATGAGATAGTCTATGTGTCCGTGCTTTTCGATGACCTCCGCCGCAAAGCGTTCAAGCACGCCCTTGTCGGAGATATCTCCGACAAAATGATCGCCCTCCGCCTTGTCGATAACACAGACCTCTGCGCCGTTTTTAGTGAATTCTTCGGCAATGCACTTGCCTATACCGTTAGCACCGCCCGTTATCACGGCGACCTTGTTTTTGAACATGACAGACTGTCTCCTTTCGCTTTCTTTCGCTTTACTTGTCGTTGTAGCCAGCCGCATCCAGTATGCTGTCCAGCAGCTGCATATTCCTTAGTGAAAATTCCTCGCTGATGTGAGGTGCAGCGCTATTTGTGATGCACTCGTTCATGTTCTCAAGTTCCAGCGCGTAATTCGAGCCCGAAGTCACAGTCTCGGTGCGGGTGATCCTCTCGCCCTTTTCGTTTTTAACGGTCACCGTTAGGGAAAGCTCGCCCTCGCCGTTGTATTCGGTATCGGAGCGGATATACCCCTTTGAGCCGTGAACGAACAGGCGGTCGTACCTGTCGCAGGTATCTTTGCCCAGCACCATGCCCGCGTTGAGGGTAGCCCTTGCGCCGTTTTCAAAACCGATGATAGCCGAAGCCAGATGATCGACTCCCGTTTCGTCCAGTTCCGCATCTGCTATGACGTACTTAATTGGCGAATCGATAAGCGACAGTATCATAGAGGTGCAGTAGCAGCCCACATCGTAGATACCGCCGCCGCCCTGTTCCTTGTGCAGGCGGAAATCTTCGGTGTAACCCTGAGTGACAAAGGCGGTATCGATATAATCCACCCTGCCTATCTCGCCGCTTTTGATGATGCTTTTCAGCCTGGCGATGTAGGGGCTGTGAAGATACGCAAAAGCCTCCATCAGTATCACGCTGTTTTCCTTTGCGGCAGCGAACATCCTGCGAAGTTCATCCGCATTCATAGCAATGGGCTTTTCACAGAGAACGTGCTTGCGGGCGTTCAGCGCCTTTATCACCCATTCGCAGTGGATATCGTTGGGCAGCGGGATGTACACCGCTTCCACATCGGGGTCGGCAAGCAGTGCATCATAGCCCCGGTACGCTTTTTCAAACCCGAAGCGCTCTTTGAACGATACCGCCTTTTCAAGGCTTCTGCCCGCAACGGCGTAAAGCTCACAGCTCTCCGTCCTCATCATGCCGGGAATAGTACACCCTGCGGCGATGCCCGCCGTTCCCAGCACGCCCCATTTCACTTTTCTGATCATTGCGTCCTCCTTTCGGTCTGCCGTAGACCTGATACAGTTATCATATCACATCCCGCCGATATTCAGTATAAAACTTTGATGAAAAAATAGAATAAATCTATTTTGTTTGAGGGGGAGGGTCATTCTTCATCGGGGATGTATGTGACCTTGTTCCCCGTTCTTTTAAGCGGTTCACGGCAGGGAAGTCCGTCTTCCGTGTCGGCATAGCCCACTGCCAGCGCACCGTAAATGCGCTCATTTTCTTCCAGTCCGAGAGTGCGCTCATATTCGAGGAGAGTCTTGTCCTCATTCAGCCACCTCAGCTGATTGATCCACACACTGCCCAGACCTAGCTCATTTGCGGCGAGCATCATGTTTTCAAGGGCGCAGGCGGTATCGGCTATGTTGTTGCCATAGTCCTGCTGATTTGCGACGATTATCAGCACATCGGGATCATAGTGGAAAACGTATCCGCCCTTTTTCGAGGCTTTTACGGAATTGGCAAGAGATCTGTACATATTTTCGGTCACTTCCATCTCAGCGAAAGCCGCCTGTGCAAGTTCTCCCAGCTTTGCGAGGACTTTTTTGCTGCGGATAACTATGAAATGACAGCTCTGGGAGTTTCCACCGCTGGGGGCATAGCGCCCTGCGCTGACTATCATATCAAGGTCTCCGTCTTCGATACGCCTGTCGGAAAATCTCCGTGTGCTTCGGCGTGTCTTTATGGCTTCAAGTGTGTTCATGGTGAACCTCCTTTTCATGCGGTGATGTATACGGGAAAAGTTGTATATTCATACATTTTCCTCGTTCATTTTTGGTGTGCGGCGTTCAGACAACGGGCAAATCCCTTTGCTGTCCTTATATCGGGTTCGGTGAAATGATTGCCCTCGTTCCATTCAAGGGTGACATTCACGCCGCGTGAGTACAGAATATCGTACTGTTCGCGTATATTTTCCCCCACCGTTGCCATGACTTTATTGCGAGCCTTTTCCTCCTTTTTGCCCAAGCTGAGGTATATATTCTCGGCGGCAGGGGAGTGTTTCCCGATAAATTTCGTCCATTCGGGGAACCATACCGAGGGCGATACCGCTGCGGCAGCCGCAAATCTTTCGGAGGTATACACATCCCACAATGCAAACAGCCCCGCCAGCGAATAGCCGCCGATCATCACGGGGATATCTTTGTTAAGGGAATATTTCTCCGTCAGCATGGGGATAAGTGTATCTTCAATGAAAGCGAGAGTATCGCCCGCACCGCTGCCAAAGGGCTCGTTCCCGAAAACAGGCGGTGCTTCCCAGGGAGAAAGCTCGCTGTTCCAGTCGGTTATCTCAAAGGCGGCAAAGGCAAAGGGAGCGTCTGTCAGGGCCTTTATGTGCGTTATCTCTTTGTCCGCCATTTCGATCTCTCGTTTGTCGGCGGGCTGTATCAGCAGATATTCGGGGGCGGCATCGGTGTACACCGCGCATGACCTGCCGTTTATGGTAATAGTATCTTTTTTCATAGTTCAATTATCGGTCTTCTGAAATCTCATGCACTTAATGCCGTCCTTATTGACGATCTCATTCCACATCGCCGCAGGGCGCACCCAAACGCCGCCTTCGCCGTAAAGCGCACGATAGACCACCATCGGTTCAAGGGTCTCGGAGTGCTTTGCTATATCAATTACTTCGTAGTCATTGCCTTTGTAATGGCGGTATTTTCCTTTTGGGATTGCATTCAATGCTTCTTCGTAGGTCATAGTATCCTCCTTGTTGTGTTTAGTTCTATCCGACAAAGCGGCAAAGGACATAAGCCCCCTGCCGCTCGGTGTTAGGTATATATTATATCAAATGATATCAGCCGCTGTCATGATACCTTGATGGTTGCAGCGTGAGAGGGTGCCTGTGCTGTTACCCACTCGCCGTTGATCCTTGCTACTACCACAGCCTTGTAAGTACCGCCGGCGATTTTCGGGGTCGTCCATGTGGTGATGCTGCCGTCAAGCTGCTTCACTGGTACCCACTTGTTTGCCTGGTATACTGCTATCGCGTACTTCTCGGCACCGGGAACAGCTTCCCACTTGAAGCCTATCTTGCCGTCCTTGACCTGAGTCTTGAACTTGGGATAGGGAGAGGTGACAGCTGCGTTGGGGGTAACGATTATGGCGTTGGAGAAGTCCATGTTCCACTTGCCGTTGAACATTGCGGCTACGGCTACCTTGTACTGGGTGCCTGCCTTGAGGTCATTGAGCACATAGGAAGTTGTATTGCCCTCTGCCAGTATCTGCCAGCTGCCGTTTACAAAGCCTGCAACTGCGTATTTCTCTGCGCCGTCAACTGCGTTCCAGCTGAGCTTTACAGCGTTGTCGCCCTTTATATAGTTTACCTTCGGGTTGTCCTTTACAGCCTTCGCCTTAGGAGTTACCACGATGGCGTTGGAGGGGTCGGTGAACCATTCGCCGTTCAGTTTTGTGGATATACATACCTTGTATTCCTTGCCTGCCTGAAGGTCTTTCAGTACATAGGATGTGCCCTCGCCCTGATCGATCATCTCCCATTTGCCGTTCATATAGCCTGCGATGCCGTACTTTTCAGCACCCTTTATCTCTGTCCACTGCAGCTTTACAGAGCCGTCGCCCTGTTCATAGGTGATGGTGGGCGGATTATAGATGAGCTTGGGTATGGTCACGGTCTTCTTGTTGGTGTAGGTCTGACCATTCAGCTTAGCGGTGGCGGTATAAACTATCTTGCCCGTTTTGACGTAAGTGGGGTTGGTGGTCTTTGAGGTGATGGATGCCTTTACGGTCTGCACATCTAAGCATCGGGTACACTTGAATGTTGCCGTTGCAGAGGTCTTTGCATTGTTCCATTTCCATACGGGCTCGCCGTAGTCGTGTCCCAATGCTTCTCCGCTTGAATAGGTCTTGGTGTTGGTGAATGTCCTGCCATCAAACTTGACCGTTGCGGTGTAGCTCGAATGTCCGGGAGAGGTGCAGGTAGCCCCGATGGAACTGCCCTCTACCTTTGCTTCAACAGTCTCCTTTTCGCCGCAGGCAAGGCAGGTGAATGTGGCGGTTGCGGTGTGCTCTGCCTCGTCCCAGTTCCATTCGGGCTCACCGTAGACATGATGACCGAGGGGGGGGATGATAGTCTCTTCTTTGGTTATCTCTCTTGTGCCTTCTTCATCCTCATAATACCTGTCATTGAACTCGTCATACCAGTACTCGTATCTGCCTTCTTTAAGGCAGGTAACGGGTATCCACTCAACGTGGGTAAGGGTCACGGGAATATCGGCATTGAAACGTATCTCGGACATCTGCTGGACATTATCGGAGGTATCAACGATATCATCGATGATGAGCAGATAGTACTTATACTCCTTGTCGTTATGCTGTACAGCGTAGGGGAATTCCGTATAATTCTCGGGCTTTAATACATTATCGTCCGTTACCTGATGTACCAGAGACCATACTTTGCTGTCAATATTGTCTATCTTATGGTCGGTGAAGGAAGCGGAGTAACCTGCTGCCGCATCGTCGTTGCTTCCGTAGATACGCCAGCTCTTCCAGTTTCTGCCCGGGTAGGAGCGGGTATCATTTGCAGTGGTCAGTACATAGTTATGGAGAGCAAAAGGTGTATCCGCTTCAAATATCAGCCAGTCGCTGTCTCTGTTGGAATACGCACCCAGACCCGCAGTTCTGCCGCACCATTTGGTATTGGTTTTTCCGTCGAATATCTGCCACAGGTGTTCATGTCCCGATGTGCTGGTGCCCTGTCCGCCATCGATTATCCTGATACCCTCGTAGCCGCTTCCCACGATATTGAAGGACTTGGTCAGAACGCCCTGATAATCGCCGATACCCGTGATAACAGCGGTATAGCTGCCTGCTTCTTTAGGGGGCTCAGTAAAGGTGGTGACATTGCCCATAGAATCCTTCTGGGAATATGTAACATAATAGTCGATATTCTCACGCAGCTTTACGCCCTCAAGATCAACGTCCAGCACTTTGTAGGAGTGATCCTTCATGGTCACAGTGCCGTGCATGATATACTCCTTTTTTGCTCTTGCAATATATACACTGAAACCGAGATCTAAAAAGTGTTCCAGAGCTGCTTTATTTACTTTGCCGTATACCCAGGTCTCGGACTGGCAATCATATAATGTTGCACTGAATCTGTCAGCATCGGCGTTATAGTCGTAAACTACCAGCGAATAAGAACCACCCTCCGGCGGCGTATCATACTGCGCAGCAGCAGCTTTGCTTTCTTTTTCTACTTCTTCTCCGTAATTATCCACCCATGCCTGTGCAATGTGTGAGGGGACAGCCGTCAGCTTGCTTATGTCGTTGTCCAGTTCCTTTTTGGAGGACTTGTAAATGGTATTTTCCAAATACGGATAGCCTGTTGTGTAATAGAAAGTGCCCTTAGCATTTTTCAGTTCATTTAACACGCTGTCAATGCTTCCGACCAGTACAAAATCGGTATAAAGTATTTTTCCGTCTTTTACTGACACAGGTATCAGAAAATGGAATGAATTGTCGTCTTCCTGATAATCGAAAAGTACAAGTACACTATAACCGATGGTATCGAGATTATCTTCTATCCAGCGCTTTGCCACATCCATTGATACGGGGTGGAAATTGTGACTATAATCGTCTTTGAGCGATTCGAGAGAAGTCTGCTTGACGATGGTGTAATTTGATTCCGCACTTGCCACCACAGCGGTGCTGCCCAAAAAGTCAAATGCCCCGATATTTGCGGGAACTGCGCCGCCCACAAGGGTGATAGCCAGCAGTCCTGCAGCAAGACGTTTCCAGGTGTTGTGAACTTTCATTATTGTTTACCTCCTTTGATAACTAAAGAATTTTCTGCGGTATACACGGTGTGTTCCGAAGAAAAAGACCCTGATGAGTCTTAACGTTAACAATTATATCATATTCATTTAATTTTATCAAGCACTTTAAATAATTTATTTAAATAAATACGAAATTTTGTGAAAAAACCACGAATGACAATATTTGGGTTTTAGCGAATGTGACAAGTACACGTTTCGTTTCTGCCTGTATGTCCCGAAAAAACGGCGATAGGGGAGTTCGGGGGATGCCGGCAGGCGTTATACAATATTTTACAAGTCTCTTTAAAAGCCTTGTAATCATCCGGGATATATGGTAAAATAAGATGATGCAAAGTCACAAGATCACGAAAGCGGGTGATGATATGTCAAAAACGGCTTTGACACGCGGTGCGGACGGCAAATACCGCTGGTCGTATGAGATCAGCGTACTTAAAAACCCCATGATATTTATGACGGTGTGGAAGATACTCGCGGTCATCTCCGCAGGGATCTTTGTCATTATATTTCTTGCGGATATGAGCCATCCGGAACGAATACCTAACAACCTTAAATTCTGCGGGATATACTTCATCGGCATGACGGCGATGGTGTGGCTGGGGTGTCTTATCTATTCGCTGATGATCGGCGGAAAGTACTGCGCCGAGTTTGAGATGGACGAAAAGGGCATCACCCACCGTCAAGCCGAATGGCAGGCGGAAAGGCTCAAAAAAGCCATGAGGTTCTCTCTGCGGTATCAGACCATGACCCGCACCGAGATAAGCTCGGATTTTTCAAAGGTGCGCAGAGTCAGGGCATATCCCAAGCGCAACACCATAAGACTGGATGAGCCCTTTGCCCACAATCAGATATTTGTGCCCGATGAGGACTTTGAGTTCGTAAGGCAGTTCATCATATCCCACTGCGGATCGCTGTAAAAGGCTGACGGAGCATATATATTCAAGGAGGAAATATCAATGAGCAATAACAGCAGTTCCAAAAGAAGGAAAAAGAAAGGTTCGGGAAAAGACAAAGCCGCCAACGAGCTGGAATGGGACGGCACACTGTTCGGTGTACAGCTGCCCAAGCCCGAGGGCTATGACAAGGTGTGGTCTAACAGCCTCACCATGCATCATCGCGACGTGTTTATCGCGGGCGTGACCTATGACGAGTACAGGGCTTACTGCCAAAGCCTTGAGGATTCCCCCGACTGGATGCCTTTGGATATAACTCCGCGCAGGGATACGGCGAGTTTCCCCGACGACTACAACGATACCATGGTCGTGGATTTTCAGGGGATATATAAGGATACACTGATAGTTTCGGTGCTTTACTGCAGCGATAGCCTGTGTGATGCCAATGATGATATGCCTAATTTTCAGATGGTGGTGAGTCAGAAAAATGACAGGTGAGATCGATAGCAAGGGATGCTTGTGATACATAACGGCATAAAAATGATCGGTATGCTTTCACGGCATACCGATCTTCTTTCACTTTTTCTTCTCAAACGTGATCTCTCCTGCGCCTTCTTCGATGGGCGTGATGACAACAGCATTCTCATTCGTGTGTGTAAAGTTGTTTATGAACACATAGCTGTCCTCACCGATCATTATGCGGAAGGTATCAGCCTTGTCGTAGCGCCATTGCCCGTTTTGGAACAGGAACACATAGGTGCCCTCGTGTTCTCCCGCAGGCAGCCCGCAGAGCTGTTCAAACTTTTCGGTGGTGTCAGTGGTTATGCTGCTTCCGTCGCCGTTGAAGGTCAATGTGCCGTAGTCCGAAGTGAACTCCCCGTCAAGGGCAGGGGGTTC
>NZ_CAMHRZ010000103.1 GCF_946187255.1 uncultured Ruminococcus sp. | reverse complement strand
GCTGGCGCGAGGCGTACGCCGACGCAGTCGCGTAAACCGCGCGCTTTGATTCGCGTTTTAGTTTGCTGTGTGCGCTCGTTTGCCGCCGCGCACAAAAAAAAACCGTAGCGCTCCCCTCTTTCGGGAAACGCTATGGCTTCTCTATATATGGTGATTTATCCTATTTCTCCGTGATCTTTAAAGACCGTTCTCCTGCAGGTCTTCATCTGTCTCATTGCCGCAGCCGTAAAGCTGTGCGCATACAGCGCCGCCTATTATCGTTTCTATCACGCCTATCAAAAGGCTTATCGCTATCATGTCTGTTTTCAGCATGATGTACATCCCCGCTGCGGGCATTATCGCTCCTGCCGCTATCAGTGCGGCTGTTATCCGTATCTTTCGCTTGTCTGTCATTGTCTTTCTCCTGTTCTTCGGGCTGCGCACTTCCCTTGCACATCAAACTGTACGCAGCCCCGTTCTGTATTGTAAAGAGGTTTTTGTGGATAATTTCTCTTAGTCTCTTTGCAGATCAGTTCTGCTTTACATTGTTCACATCTATCGTGAACATAACATTATAGTGACCGCTTATCTCTCTGTCGCCTACTCTTATGGCAACTATATCTATAGGTGTATTCTTAACATAATAGGGTTCGCCATTTGTCTCTGCCATAAGGCTTATCTCTGCCACTGTAGGGTCATTTTCAGATATCTTTGCAAAGCCCATTGACAGCTCGTTGGGATTGATAGCGTGGAAATAAGGCTCAAGGTCGCCGTATACCAGGTCGATGGAGGCTTCGTCCAGTTCAGCCTGGGTGAACACACTGCCGTCCTTCTTGGTGAGGCTGAATACCACATAGTAGTCGCTCCCGATGGTATCGTAGTAAAGTCTGCCCAGCCCGATATTATAATCATCGAACTCCGTTTCGGTCTTTTCTGTGCATTCAACGTTCAGTTCGATATATCCTGCGGGGAGATCGTTCACGGCAGGCTTGTTCTCGGTCTTATTGTCGGTTCTTTCCTCTGTCTTGTTTTCCGGCTTGTTCTCTTCCCTGCTGTCATTGGTGTTCTCATCGGTGTTCTCGGCATGACCGCCGTCATAGGTGCCTGTATAGGATGTGCCGTCGCTGTATTCCAGAGTTATTCCGTTGAAGGAAGGATCATCTTCACAGTAGCCGAACCAGCGGTAAAACAGCAGTGTGCCCTTGGGATGATCCTGTCCCGATACCATCACCTTGCGTATTGCTTCGTTGTTGAACTTGCACCAGTTTTCCACCGTCGTACTATCGTCGCCGTTTGTCATGTAAACGATCATGCTCTTGTAGTACTCATCCACCTCATGCTCATACAGACCGTTGACATATTCGCCGTATATACCCTCTTCGTTCTCACCGATAACGTGTCCGGGCTTGAATACATTGACATACTTATCAATGTCGTTGTTCCACTTATATATAGTGCCGTCTTCGGTGAGCTCCAGCGAGTATCCGCCCGAAGTGCTCTTAACGCCGTTCTTTGCCATTACGAATATCTTGTCGCCCACCTTAGGGAGTATGATATCGCTGCCGGGATCTTCCTGGAGTATGCATATCCTTGAAAGCACTTCACTGCCTGTGTATTTGTATATCAGACCACCGTTGTTATTTTCGTCGGTCAGCGAGCAGTAGTACGCAACGTAGTTCTTGCCGTCTATCTCCTCTTTCATGATGTTGACTATCTGCACATCACCGATAAAGTCGGAGCCATCCACCAGTCTGATCTCGTCTTCGGTGGCATCAATACGCCAGTAATCCTCGTCTATGCTTCCGTCATCGTCATTGTCTTTCTTTTTATCCTCAGCGTCCTTTTTGTCGGTATCTTTCTTCTCTTTCTCTACTATCTTGCCCTCAGCATCGCTGTCGGCTTCCTCTGCATCCGAGTCGTCGGAATACTCGGTATCCTCAGCATCCGTTGTCATGCTGCTGCCTGCCGAAGCGGGACGGATATCGTTGCTGCCGCTCATGTGGTTGGCTGCCGCCAGACCGCTGCCCACTACCACCAGTGCGCAGGCTGCCGCGATGATGCCACCCTTGCTGCTTCTTATCATTGCTCTGTCTTCTGTTCTTCTCATAGTGATCTCTTCCTTTCTGTCGTCACCTGTTGTTGTCGTATCGTTGTCATCGAGAGATATTTCGGCTGCCATCTCTTTTTCTGCCGCTGCGATTATCTCATCGAACAATCTCTTTTTTGTCTCTTCGTTGTATTTCTTAACTCCGTCCGAATAACGCATATCTCTCACCCTCCCTTGTTTCGTTTTTGAGCTTTTTGAGTGCGCGGTACATCTTTGATTTCACCGTTGACTCCGCCAGCCCCAGCGTTTTTGCTGTCTTGCCGATGGTATAGTCGTGACCGAACCGAAGCTGGAATATCCTGTAAGTCACCTCATCGTACTCTCTGAGTCCCCGCATGATATCCTCATAGACATAGCAGTCGTCTTTTTCCAGACTTTCCAGCGCTTTCTCGTCAACTATCTCAACGCCGTCATCCAGGCTGTCTGTCTGTTTTCTGCCCGAATAGTAGTCCGCCACACGATGCTTTGCCGCCCGCAGGAGATAATGCTTGGGGTCCAGCACCCTTTCGCCCTTCAGCATCCTTTTATAGAATGCGAGGTACACGCTTTGCAGCATATCCTCTGCATTCTCCTGCGAATCCGCTTTGCAGATCAGATATTTGTATATGTAGTCATAGGTGCTGTTGTATATCTGCTCAAAGCGTTGTTTGATCTCCGTTTCGTTCACGCGGCTCACCTCCTCCTTTCACTCCAACAGACGTTCTTTGTTCTCAAAAAGTTTCACTGTCGGAAAATTTTTTTGTCTCTCTTTCTTTTGTTCTCCTGCCATAATAGACAGCCGAAGTCTTGAAAAAGTTTCACGTTTTGGAAAAATATTTTTTCGTGTCCCGCTTTCTTTTGTTCTCTGCCATAACAGACAGCCGAAGTGCTGAAAAAGTTTCACGCTTTGGAAAATATTTTTTCGTGTCCCGCTTTCTTTTGCTCTCTGCCCCAACAGACAGCCGAAGTCTTGAAAAAGTTTCACGTTTTGGAAAAATATTTTTTCGTGTCCCGCTTTCTTTTGTTCTCTGCCCCAACAGACAGCCGATATTAAAAAAAAGTTTCACGTTTTCTTCCATTAACAAATATTCGCTCTTGACATTTTTCTGCGGTTATGCTATAATATCATAGTCAGCCGCTGTGGTGGAATAGGCAGACACAAGGGACTTAAAATCCCTCGCTGGCGACAGCGTACCGGTTCAAGTCCGGTTAGCGGCACCAATTATCGCAAGTTTTCGATTCGGAGACTTGCGATTTTTTTCGTCCTCAGAACCTTCATCACGGATAGCCTGTTTCGTATCTGTACTGTCTCCACCCAACACTTTGGCGATAGTCTCCGCAGACTCCACTTACGCATTCTATTTGTAATGTGCAGATTACATCAAGACAATGCAGTTAAGGCGTCTATTTTCAAGGATAAGAATAAACAAATATAAAATGTTGACATAGTAAAAGAATTGTGATATACTAATGCCAGAAATTACTAAATTCCAAATTTCTGAAAGGAATGTTGTTTATGACATTAAAACGTTTTGCAAGCATCGCTGCTGCGTTGGTAATGGCAGTGGGGATTGTGGGCATCCCCGAAGTTGCGCAGTTAGTCGGGACAGATATTGCTGCTGAGGCGATCTCCTTCCGCGAGGATGAAGACAGCGGTTTAATATACGCCATTCTTGATGACGGAACTGTTGAAGTCACAGCACCCGCTTGGGCCACCGGCACAGCCGACAGCATAATCCCTAAATCCATTGATGGAAGAAAAGTGTCACTCATAGCCGCCGAATGGGATCCTATGCCTCACAACTCAAACACTATAACGATCCTCGGCAAAGATACAAAGATCTTAGGCAAGTCGGTAGGATATCATTATATAGACGTTAAAAATCCCGATGGGTCTTATGATGAAGAACTGGTAAAGATCCCTGACTTTGTGATCCGCTGCTATCGCGCCTCGCCTGCCGAGCAGTACGCGATAGATAACGGCTTTGACTACGAACTGCTTGGCGTAAACGGTAAATGCGGCGAGAATCTGATCTGGACGCTTGATGAAGAAGGTACACTCACGATCAGCGGCGAGGGAGAGATGTCAGATTTCGAGTTTAATCGGACGCCCTTTACAGAGACTGATGAGATCATAAGGAATGTGGTGATCGAAGACGGTGTCACATACATTGGTGCCCATGCCTTTATTGGTAATCCATACCTTGAAAATGTAACTATCTCGAATAGTGTTACAAAGATCGGTACATTTGCCTTTTGGATCTCTCCGCATTCAAAGGAGACAAGTTTAACTGTAACTATCCCGGATAGTGTCAGGGATATTGATGAATATGCCTTTGCCTATTGTGATGGTCTGAAGAGTATAAATATTCCTGCCGGTGTTACGAATATCGGTCAATTTGCTTTCCTCGAGTGTGAAGATCTGACAACCATTGATGTAAGCCCGGATAATAAGAATTATTGTTCTATTGACGGAGTTCTGTATGATAAAGGATCGAGTACTGTGCTGTGCTGCCCCGGAGCAAAGACAGGTGCGGTCGTTATCCCGGATAGTGTTACGAACATTAGCGATGAATGCTTCAGCTTATGCGAAAACATAACAAGTGTGACTATTCCGAACGGTGTTACAAACATTGGTGAATTAGCTTTCTTTAAATGCAAAAGCCTTACAAATGTAGTTATTCCCGACAGCGTTACAAGCATCGGACATTCGGCTTTTCTTAGTGCCGGTCTGAAAAGTGTTACTATCCCGAGAAGTGTTACGACCATCGATAAAGAGGCTTTCGGATACGATTATAGAACACGTTCTAAAATAGAAGACTTCAAGATATACTGCTACAAAGGGACCGCAGGCGAAAAATACGCCAAAGACAACGGCTTTGAGTACGAACTGCTGCCCGAACCCGTACCGTCTGATCCCCGTCTCGAATTCCCGGTCGTAAACAAAGTCGAATGGAATAAGCAGACCCACCAGTTCAGAATGAAATGGAACGAGGTCAAGGATGCGACACAGTACGCCATAGCCGTCAAGCTTGCGGGCAAGTGGAAAGTACAGATCACGACCGATAAGACATATTTCACCTCGCCAAAGCTAAGGCCCGGCAGTATTGGCGAAATGGTAATATGTGCCAAGATAAACGGCAAGTGGGATACACGCTATCTGAACAGCAGAGCTTTCAAAGTCGTAGTGAAGTAAGACAACCGCAACATAATGACAGAGAGGAACGGATCTTACGGCTGTTCCTCTTTTTTGTTGGTGCTTTAGCGTAAATAACCCCCGAGTATGATACTATAGTATCCTAAGAACTGCGCACTCACCGCTCACACCACAATTATGAATTATGAATTGAAAAAGCGGGAGCTATTGGGCTTGGTCTTTTGTTTTTTATGTGGGTCTGCTGTATGCTCCTGCATTTATCGCCTTGGAGAGATGAACGACCGCTCGGAGACGCTTCGCTGTCCTCGCTAGTAGACGCGCGGCAATGTATTCCCGCCGAAAGAAAGATCGTGGACTTTTGATTTGTTCACGCTCATAGTTTTGTTATTGCCGCGCTTATTTGAGCGTAAGTTTGCTGTTCTATTTTCGGCTTTGTTGCTGCGCTTTATTGGTCGTTAGTTTGCTGTGCTATTTATTTCATGGTTTCCGCGTCGCTTTGGTGCCTTGACCGAGAGGCGTATGCGACTGCGTCGGCATTTGCCTCTCGAGCTCTCCGCAAGCCTTTCGCGAAAGGCTTGACCCAAAGCTCTCCTCCTTGGCATTCTATCCTCAGCGCAGCTACTTCCCGCCCCTGCCAACAATTATGAATTATGAATTATGAATTATGAATTATTCCCGCCGCTACTTGCATTGACCCCAAAAATAGTGTATAATATAAAAGATCATGACACGGAAATAACAAGTTAAACAACATAAGGAGATCATTATGCTGGTAAAGATCGAGCATTTGTATAAGTATTTCAACGGCGAACCCCTGCTCAAAGATATCAACCTCGTCATCGAGGACAGAGAAACTGTCGGACTTATCGGTGTCAACGGCTGCGGTAAGTCCACTCTGCTGAATATACTCATCGGCGACCTCGGTTTCGACAGAACTTCCGACGGGCTCGGCTCCGTCGAAGTCTCACAGAACTGCACCATAGGATTCCTGAGACAGAACAGCGGACTGGAAAGCGATTCCACCATTGATGCGGAGCTTCACAAGGCTTTTGATAAGCTGCTGGCTGCCCGCAAACGCATGGACGAGCTGGAACAGCAGATGACAGGTCTTTCGGGGGCTGAACTGGAAATGGTAAGCGCCGAATATTCCGAGCTTTCAGCCTACTTTGAAGCCAACGACGGCTATCGCATAGATGTGGAGATAAGCCGCATACTCAACGGTATGGGCTTCGGTGATGTGCCCCGCGACAGGGTCATATCATCCCTTTCGGGCGGCGAAAAGACCCGTCTTGCTCTGGCAAAGCTGCTGCTTGAACGCCCCGACCTGCTGATACTCGACGAGCCTACCAACCACCTGGATTTCACCACTCTCATGTGGCTGGAGGATTACCTCAAAAGCTACAAGGGCTCGATACTCATAGTATCCCACGACAGATACTTCCTGAACAAGGTATGTACGAGGATATGCGAGATAGAGCAGGGCAGGCTGACTTCCTACAAGGGCGGATATTCCGCCTATGTGGTGCAGAAGAAGCACAACGCTGAACGTCAGCTGAAGGAATGGGAAGCTCAGCAGGAGGAGATAAAAAAGCTGGAGGAATACATCGCCAAGAACAAGGTGAGGGCTTCCACTGCGAAAATGGCAAAATCAAGACAGCACACGCTGGACAGGATAGAGCTTATCGACAAGCCCCTCATGTTCACACGCCCGCCGAAGATAAAGCTGGAATACGATATCGAGCCCACAAAGGATATAGTCAAGGTGATAGACTGCCCGCTGGTGGTCGGTGAGGGCGAGGAGCGCAAGACGCTTATAAACAGCCTTGATATGCACATCAGGCGGGGCGAGCACGCTGCGATAATCGGGGCTAACGGTATAGGCAAGACCTCGATACTCAAGCTGATACAGGGCATCATCCCCCACGAGCGCGGTAATATCGTGTGGGGCGGCAACGTGAAGATATCCTACTTTGAGCAGGAGCATAATATACTCCACATGGGCAGCACGGTGATAGATGAGATGCTTGACCGTTTCCCCGCCATGACCCCTGCGGAAGCCCGCAAGGCGCTGGGTGCGGTGCTGCTGACGGGTGAGGACGTATTCAAGCCCATATCGGTACTCAGCGGCGGCGAGCGTGCGAAGCTGTGCTTTGCGATAATGGCGTACACCCGCGGCAATGTGCTGATACTTGACGAGCCCACGAACCACCTCGACCTGAACACGAAAGAGGTATTGGAGGACGTGCTGGCGGAGTTTGAGGGGACTATCATACTTGTTTCCCACGACAGATACCTGATAAACAAGGTGGCTGACCGTATAATCGAGGTCAAGGCGGATGAGGTGAACTGCTACGAGGGCAATTTCGATGCCTACGCCGAAGCGGTCAGCGCGGCAGAGAAGTCCGCTGCGGAAAGTGCCGCCGAGCAGAAGCGCATAAAGGCAGAGCAGGACAGGCGCGAGCAGAAGGAGATAAGCTACCGCAGCAAGGAACAGCGTGCGCTGGATGCAAAGCGCAGGGCGCGGGTCAAGGAGCTGGAGGAGCTCATCGAGCAGGCGGAGATAGAGATATTCCGCCTGGAGAACGAGATAGCAGACCCCGAAGTGGCTGCGGATTTCGGCTTGATGACCGAGAAATGCAACGCCCTCGAAGCCAAGCGCACAGAGCTGGACGAAATGATGGACGAATGGGCAGAGCTCTCCGACTGACGTACTGCGGAGAGGTTTATCATATAGATATTCAAAAAAACAACGGGTGTTCCGTATCAATGCGGAACGCCCGTTTTGTTATATCGTGATCTCGTTGTGTGTTGTCAAAAATATGATCTGCCCTGTATACTGTGAAGCCTGTTGAAGCAAATCATTTTGAAGAAAAGCTGTCCCCAAGTCCCATCTGAAATTTCTGTTTCTTTTTGGCAGGGGGGCATCTTTTCTTTGTAAGAAAAGCGAAAGTCCGACAATTGCTATGCTTTGTAAGAATGCTTGCCCCCCTGTCAAAAAGAGGCAAAAGTCTTTAGAAAGAAGCCAATGTCAATAAATTGACATGAGGAAAACCTTTCTTCAGAAAGGTTTCCCTCAATCGGCTCCGCAGTACGCAAGATAGATCACGATTTTTGCAGCATATCGATGAAATCGGCTTTGCTGATGGGTTTTGAGAACAGGTAGCCCTGTGCGTAATCCACGCCCAGTTCTTTCAGCATTTCCAGCTGATGTTCGGTCTCTACGCCTTCTACCAGTATCTTCCTGCGCATCTGGCGTATCATGCGCACGCTGCTGTCCAGGATTATCTGTCCCATCTGCCCTTTTTCGGCGCTCCACAGGATGCTCTTGTCGATCTTGACGATATCGAAATCCAGCCTGAATATGGACTGCATATTCGAGTAGCCTGTGCCGTAGTCGTCCATTGAGAATTTAAATCCCTGCTTTTTCATGAGCCTTACCACACGGCTGAGGGTGATGTAATCTCCTGCGGCAACGGATTCTGTTATCTCGAAGTTTATCATGTGCTTGTCCACATTGAATTTGTCCACTATATCGACGATATGTTCGGCAAATGCGGGCTGCATACACTGTAACATGGAAAGGTTGACATTGATGCACTCCATGCCCATTTCCGTTGGTATCCCGCTTTCAAGGAACTTGCAGACCTCGCGCAGAACGTAGTCGTCCACATCATCGATAAGACCTATCTGTTCTGCGATGGGGATGAACTCATCGGGGAACAGGTTGCCAAGTTCGGGGTCGCGCAGACGTATCAGCGCTTCGGCACCGTGAAGGGTGCGGGTGGCAACATGGTAAGTCGGCTGGTAGAATACCTCGAAGTTATGCTGGTCAAGACCCCTTGTCACTGCGTTTTCCACCGCAGCACGGCGGAGCAGGTAGTCAAGGTCGGAACCTGTGAGGATGTTTTTATCCAGCTTTTTGGGAACAGGGCTGTCCGCCATATACAGCGCATCGTCCACTGTGCGTATCCTCGCGGGGACATCCGCCGCCATGATGAGCACTTTCAGAGGTATCTCGTTGTCGCCTATCTTCCAGGGGCGTTCAAACCTCTCGCTTATCATGCCCGCCAGCCATACCGCCTTTGTCTCGTCGTTCTCCATCAGGGTCAGCATGAAGGTGTCGGGGTTGATGCTGTATATCTGGTATCTGGGGACCAGTGTTTTCATGTATTCAGCCACCAGCTTTGAAAGGGTATCGGTGCTGTCGGAACCTGTGGCGTGCTTGATTATCTCGGTGTTGGTGATCTTCACGCACAGCAGGTAAAGCTGTCTGCCGCTGACCAGGAAGGTATTCATATCCGATATCAGCGCCCTGCGGTTGTATACCCCGGTGCCCGCATCGATGCGGTCATCCTCTATCTCGATGGCTATCATAACGCCCAGCAGTGCAACGGCTTCCGAAAGAAGCTCCGCACGCAGGTCGTAGTTGAACAGCTGCACGCAAAGTCCGCTGAGCACTATGAAGAAGAAGTATATCAGCGCTGTGCGGCGCTTGGTATTCAGGGCTTTCCACAGGAACATCAGCATGAATATCGCCATTGCGACGTAAAGTCCGCTGGATATATATACCATTGAAAGTGCCCAGTTGCGGTGATACTCCATATTCCTGTCGTAGTAGTACACCCACTTGGTGACAGGGTTGAGCATCACGAATAGCTCCACTATGATCCAGGGGACGAACATGGCGACGTAGCGTTTTCGCTTGCCGCTCATGTTGGCACCGCAGACCGAGAGCACATACAGGAAAAATATGGGCGCGATGCCCGAATGTACCAGGTGATACGAAAGATGACCCACCTCCACCGCAACGGCAGCGGCGTGCGATACTCCCGAACTGATGGTCGCTGTATCAGCGATTATCTCGGACAGGCTGTTGCACACTACCATTATAAGGAGGGTCAGATATAGCTTATTCTGTAGTTTATCAGTGCGGCGGTTCAGCAGTGTGAAAAGGATGCCCGTTGCACTGACAACGAATGAAGCGCAGTATATGACTATTTTGAATTGTGTGACAAATGGCATTTTACCTCTCCCTTGTCTTCGTAATAGCATGATCTCCCACTGTCAATTATAACACGTTTACATAAGGATTGCAAGAGTAAATCATATTATTGTATACAGCGTACAAATTCCGCGCCCGCATTTTAGCGAATTAAATAAGCATATCACCCTAAGCGCTGTTTGCGGCAATGCATATCAACAGCGGTATATCCGCAAAATCCCAATTCGGTTGTGTATTGCTATAAACGATAATTTATGGGGGCGCGGAAACAAACAAGCGACCATAACAAACTAAGCCGCGAACCAAAGCGCGCGGTCAAGCCTCGCGCCAGCAGGCTTG
>NZ_CAMHRZ010000102.1 GCF_946187255.1 uncultured Ruminococcus sp. | reverse complement strand
AAGCCTTTCGCGAAAGGCTTGCGGGAAGTTTGAGGGGCAGAGCCCCTCAATCACCGAAGTGCAAAGCCCAAATGCATAGCGAACTATAAGAGCAAAACAAGCTAACGTTCGATAAGCATAACAAACAAACGCACTAAAAAGCGCGGCAATAACAAACAACAGAGCGTGGACAAATCAACCGTCCACGCTCTTTCTTTCTGCGGGAATACATTGCCGCGCGTTAACCAGCGAGGATAGCGAAGCGTCTCCGAGCGGTCGTTCCTCACTCTCTTATGATTAAAGCAGGATAATCCGCGATAGGGTCAGCGGTAGAGTGTTTGCACCCGAAAGCACCACAGAGTGCGTGGGCGGGTCGCCCCTCATTCTTCGGGTCGAGAGATCATCGAGCTTACGCCGCTGATCTCGGCGCGGGCGGTCGTTGTCCGCAAAAAAAGAGCGGGCAGTCAGCATTTCGCATACGCGCGAATAATGTGACCGCCCGCTTTATAGGTCGTCAGCTTGTTGTTCTATTTAATACACGGTTGCCGCGTCGCTTTTTCACCTTGACCGAGAGGCTCTGCCTCTCGAGCTCTCCGCAAGCCTTTCGCGAAAGGCTTGACCCAAAGCTCGGTTCACGGCTTTTGGAGTGATATGTGCCCGTTTGCTGCCGCGATCACATCTTCGCCAGCTTTGAAAAACTCTCTTTCAGTGCAGGATAGATCTCTCTGTACAGCTGATAGAACTTCTCATACTCAGGCACTGCTGCCGCATTCGGCTCCTGGACTTTATCGGTGCGTACAACTGCCTTACAAGCCTCGGGTACACTGGAATAGATACCCGCGCCTACCATTGAAAGCAGCGCCACGCCCAGTGCGGGGCCTTCCTTAGAGGAAGCCGTCTTTACAGGGCAGTTATAGAGGTCTGCCAGCATCGAACGCCACAGCGGTGAGCTTCCGCCGCCGCCGCAAGCCATCATGTCGGATACGTTTATATCCATCTCGCGGAATACTTCAACGCAGTCACGCAGTGAATAGGATACGCCTTCCATTACAGCACGGAGCATCTCTTTCTTGGTGTGCATTGCCGAAAGTCCGAAGAATACGCCTCTTGCATTGGGGTCAAGGTGAGGTGTCCTCTCACCCATCAGGTAAGGCAGATACAGCAGTCTGTTGGCACCAACGGGAACGCTCTCCGCCTGCTTGTCCATTAAATAGTACTCATCAACGCCCATATACTTAGCGGTCTCCTTTTCTGCATTGCAGAAGTTGTCCCTGAACCATTTCAGCGACAGACCTGCGCCCTGGGTAACGCCCATAACGTGCCAGCTTCCGGGAACAGCTGCACAGCAGGTGTGTACCCTGCCCTTAGGGTCAATTGCTATGCCCGAAGTGTGCGCAAATACAACGCCGGAAGTACCTATGGTAGTGAATGCCTTGCCGTCCTCGCAGACGCCGGTACCTATAGCAGCACCCGCATTATCGCCTGCGCCGCCCACAACTATGGTGCCCTCGCAAAGACCCAGTTCATCAGCCATAGCCTTTGTCAGCTTGCCTGTTACCTCGCAGGACTCATATACCTTGCCCAGCCAGTTCTTGTCTATCTCAAAAGCAGAGAGCAGCTCATCCGACCACTTTCTGTTGGGAACGTCCAGCAGCTGCATACCCGATGCATCGGATACTTCGGTAGCATACTCATGAGTCAGCACGAAACGCAGATAGTCCTTGGGCAGCAGGATATGTGCCACCTTAGCATATATCTCGGGTTCGTTGTTCTTCACCCAGAGTATCTTTGCGGCAGTCCAGCCTGTCAGTGCGGGATTTGCAGTGATCTGTATCAGCTTCTCTGTGCCGATAGTTTCGGTCATCCATGCAACTTCCTTCTCGGTACGCTGATCGCACCAGATTATGGACTTTCTCAGTACATTATTGTCCTTATCCAGCATTACCAGACCATGCATCTGACCCGATATACCGATACCCTTTACGTCCTCTTTCTTCACACCGCTCTGTGCCATTACAGCCTTGATGGTGTTTATCATCGCATTTGCCCAGTCAGCGGGCTCCTGCTCTGCATAGCCGTTTTTAGGCTGATACAGGGGGTACTCGATGGTCTTTGAAGCGATCACTGTGCCCTTCTCGTCGAACAGAACTGTTTTGGTACCGCTGGTACCGCAGTCAACTCCTATTACATAAGCCATTGTTTCTCTACTCCTTTATGTTAGAATAATTTTTTACTGTATCCAAGCAAGACCGCTTCTATCTCGGCAGTCTTTCTTTTCTGTAACATATAACATGATCGTCCTGCTGGTAATGCTTTCCATCTTCGCAGGAAAACTCATGCTGCATATCGGTCCCGCCGAACCAGTGGTAGGGCCTGTCACTCTCAGTCCTGCCGTCACAAAGCTCCGCGATACCGTTCCTCAGACAGCGCATCAGTGAGATATCATCAAAGTCACGGGCATGGCCGTGAAGTATCACATCCGCTCTCTCCTCCAGGAACATGACACGGTCAAGCTCCGTGAGGACCTCCGTCATAGGCGGTACTCCGTCCAGCTGGAGCCACAGGTGATGATTTATACCGTCCCCCGTGAAGAGTATCCGTTCTTCGGGCAGCAGAAGCAGCAGCTCTCCGTCGGTATGTCCCGCCAGCCTGTATACTTCCAGCGTCCTTCCGCCCAGATCTATGACATCGCCCTCGCGTATATCACCGAAAGGAGGCACCCTATGTCCGCTTTCGCGGCACATAGTCTCCACCTCGGGTATCTGCACGAAGAAGTCCTCCGCCAGTGCCCTGTCGCGAGGTTCGATAAACGCACATTCTACCTCTTTATCGAAATAGATATTCCCCAGTATATGATCGGGATGTCCGTGAGTGTTCACGAGTATCAGCGGCTTGTCCGTCAGCTTCCGCACTGCGGCGCATATATCGTTCCAGCCGTTCATCGTATCTATCACGCAGGCTTTTTCATCGCCCACCACCAGAAATCCCGTCGCCTCATGACCCTCGTCAAGAAGATACACTCCGCGCCGCATTTCCTTTATATACAGTTCGTGTTCCATCACGCTTCCCTCTCAAAGATCAGCACTATCTCGTTTATCGTGGCGTTCGTGCCTGTGGTATATCCCGCAACGGTGGCGGAATGGCTCTCCACTCCCACCTCATCGGTGAAGCAGAATTTCAGTTTCCAGCCCTTTTCGCCGTACATCGAAAGCACGTCATTCAGGGCGGTCTCATCGGCGCCACCGTTGTCACGGTCACGCACTGTCTCTACGGCATACTCGAACTTTCTGCCCCTGCGCTCGTTTTTCAGTGCCATCAGCGTGATATAGGTACGCAGATCCTCATCACTCAGGGAAGCCGCGTCTATGCCGTTCTCATTCTCCCCCGACAGCACTTTCATTATCTCGTCCTTCAGTTTTGCGTTCATCTTCTATACTCCCATCAGCTTTTCGCGGACATCATATATCCTGCCGCAGTCTGCGCACAGTTCAAACAGCACAAAGCTGTAAGGGAACTCCTTTTCGGCAAATCTTTTAAGCTGATTTCCCGCACTGCCCATTGCAGCCATATCCTTTATCAGTCTGCCGCCGCATGACGGACATACACCATAGCCGTGACCCTCGCTGTCGAGTATCGCGGTCAGTCCCGCCAGCGTGCCGCCGTCCTCCTTGTCGCAAAGCAGGGGCAGGCTGACATTTCCGCAGTCCGCACATTCATCCGCACAAAGCATATACTTCGCATAATGCTCAACGGTATCGCTTTCGGCGTAATACTTGTATATAAGCACGCCGTCCTCACCGCATACCTGTACCATGCGGCACACTCCGCCGCATTTCACACAACTATCCATCTGTATCCTCCCTGATACGCGGAAGCTCCGCCATTATTATACCGCATTTTCTGCACACCCTGAAAACATCTGCCATGTGGGTATTCAGCTCTGCCAGTTTAAGATCTATGGTCTCTGCCTCTTCGCGCCCCTTCGGGGTCATGGGAGGGAATGCGTGTTTCATGCGGTATTCCTTAGTTATCCAGCTCACACCGCCTCCGCCGCGTCCGCTGACGAAAAGTACTCCGTCAGTCATTTCACCGCCGCACTTAGGACATTCCATTGGTTCATCGCCCTTTCTATATTACAATATTTTAACTTTTTCTGTCAAGCGCTGTCTTGCTTATTGCTGACCGATTATTGCGCCGCTTTCAGCTCTGCCTTTCAAACCGGTCCGCACCTACCCCGCATATCGGACAGACAAAGTCGTCGGGCAGTGCGCCCTCATAAACATAACCGCAGACCGAGCATACCCATGTCTCGCCCTCGCCGGAAGAAGCGCTCTCCTCCTGTGCGGGCTTGCTCTCAATGACATTTCCGTCAGCATCTATGGGTGAAAAATCAGCCGCACCGTGTTTGCATATCGGGCATATATAATCTTCGGGCAGTACGCCCTCGTAGATATAGCCGCATATATTGCACACCCATCTTTCACCCGCAGCCGACTTGCTTTCGGCAGAGGAAGCGGCGGGCTTGGGCTTGACATTTGCATGGTAGTACGCATAAGTCATGGGGGCTGTGTCGGATATCACCTCACCGCCCGTAACATCAGCGATGAACATGGTATGTGTCCCGAGATCCACCGTCTGCACCACCTCACAGCAGAGGTATGCGCACACGCCTTTTTCGATCACAGGCACACCGTTCTCCGCCTTTTTCAGCGGGAAGTCATAGAACTTATTGCACCATCTTCCGCTTTGGAAGCCAAAGTGTGTGAACAGTGAAAAATCCGCACTCTCGTCTATCATCGATACATTGAAGCGCCCGTCTGACCTTATCATATACTCGGTGAAATCGCCCTTGTTCACCGTCACCGAAACGCGGTTGGGCGTACTTGTCACCTGTGCCAGCGTGTTTATTATACACCCGTTGAACTGGTTGCCGCACCTTGCAGTCAGCACATAGAGACCGTAGGTTATCTTGTTCATTGCCTTCATATCCATATCACATACCTCCTGTTTTTAGCATCGTATTTGCCGATATAAATAAAAGGGGAAAGCCCCTGCGGGCATTCCCCCTTGCGTGTCACTGATCAGCCTTTTCCAGTATGAAATACTCCTCATGTGCATCGCACTTGAAGCTCTTTATCACCCAACCGCTGTCAACCAGCATATTGAGCTTTTCGATGCGCTGGAACCTGTCGTAAGTCGGCGCACCGTACTCATCACCGGAGGCTGCTTTGCTGATGAAAAAAGTTTTTTCCATATCACTGCACTTCTTTCCGAGAATGATCTCAAGCTACAAGACCGATGGCTTGCGTCTGTAACTTTTTTACAGTCTTATCATACCATATTTTACGCCGTTTTTCAATAGTTTTACTACAATTTTAACCGTCTTGTAACCTTATGGAGTCCCTTTTTCCGAACTATTCCCGGTGTGGGGAAGATCATTGATCCGACCCGCTCTTTTCTCAATAAATAGCTGCCGTCAACGTCTACCTTTTCTTGTTGTCAGCCAGCAGACAGATTATGGATATCACTACCACTGCGCCGCCTCCTATACAGGCGTAGATCTGCCAGCTGTTTTTTGCTTGTTTTTTCAGTCTGGTCTTTCTGTCTGCTTCGCTCTCCTCAGAGGAACCGTCCTCCGCAAGTACTGTACCTTTGGCATAACAGCAGCCCTGTGCATCCGCCTTTATTCGGTGCCCGCAGGCTGTTGCCGGCAGTGCCGAGATATACAGCGCCGCCTGCAATGCAAACAGTGTACAGACCAGCCATTTGAAATACTTTTCCATAATTACACCTCCGTCGGTGCCTGTTGTGATGATCGCTGTGTCGGTATGCTGAGCTGCACAAAAAAATCAGTTTTATATAGTTTAATTATACACTTTTTCACAATTGATAGCAATTAACATTATTCACAAAATTCATCGTGAGCCGTACAGCGTTTTAAACAACCTTCCGCCCATTCCGACACCTTCTGCACCTTTGGGATTTTTTGCGAAAAAATATTGACTAAATCACGGAATTATGTTATTATAGTATAGAGTGCGGATTGACCGCACTGCGGAAACGGAGTATTACAAAATATGGGTATATTTTTAATGAAGCCTGCCTTCAAGGACTACCTGTGGGGCGGCACAAGACTCAGGGATGAATACGGCAAAGAATGCGATCTTGACAAGGTGGCTGAAAGCTGGGAGCTTTCCTGTCACAAGGACGGTCCGTGTGTTATCGCGGGCGGCGAATATGACGGGCTGACTTTGAAGGAGTACATCGGCAAAGCCGGCAGGCAGGTGCTGGGTACAAACAGTGAGAAGTTTGAGGATTTCCCCATACTTATCAAGCTGATAGATGCCAAGGACAACCTTTCAGTACAGGTACACCCCGACAATGACTACGCACAGCGTGTCGAGGGGGAATACGGCAAGACCGAGATGTGGTACATAGTTGACTGCGACGAGGGTGCTGAGCTTCTCTACGGTTTCAAGCACGAGATAAGCAAGGAAGAGTTCGCGCAGAGGATAGCAGACAACACCCTGCTGGAAGTGACCAACAACGTCCCCGTACACAAGGGAGATGTATTCTTCATCAATGCGGGAACTCTGCATGCTATAGGAAAAGGTATACTCATCGCGGAGATACAGCAGAATTCCAACACCACCTACCGCATCTACGACTACGGCAGAGTGGGCAAGGACGGCAAGCCCCGCGAGCTCCATGTGGAGAAGGCAAAGGATGTCACCAAGCTGGCACCTGCGGAAAGCTATCCCGATATACCCGCTGTACACGAGAACGGTGCGGATATCAAGCTGCTGGCAAGATGCGAGTATTTCACCACATACAAGGTCGATATAGATGATAAGGCAGAATTTGAAGCGGACGAGAGTTCCTTTGTGAGCCTGCTGGTGCTGGAGGGCGAACCTCTCGTTACCGACGGCGAGCCCGAGCCTACCGCCGATGAAGCTGTAAAAGCCAAAAAGGGCGACAGCCTGTTCATTCCCGCAGGGTCGGGCAAATTCCGTGTTGAGGGCAAGTGCAGCCTGATACTCACAAGGATAGATGACTGCAAATGAGTTTTGAAGAATTTATCGAAGATGTGAACCGTGAAAAATACCTCTACGCTGAAAGCATCCGCGAGGAAGATGGCTCACTGGTGATAGAGCTTTACGGCACCGTGACGGGTACTTCCGATGAAGAGGATATCGCGGCGCTGGCGGGAGAATTCGGTGAGCAGGTGGCTGAACTGCTGAAAGATTCCGCACCCATAGATGTGAACGAGGACAGGCACTGGACAGTACGATTTGAAAGCTATATAGGCTATTCGGTGATAAACGAGAGCTTTGATAACGGCGACAGGGCAACGCTTGATAATAACGAGCCTGTTGTTACCGCTGATGATTCCGACTGGCTTGACTACATAAAGGTCAGCACATTCGCTCATCAGGTAAGAGAGGGTATAAAGCACTATCAGATAAGGTGTCTTGAACACATCATAAACGTGGCATCGGACGAACCGCCGTTTATCGACAGCATACAGCCTGATAGGAGAACATAAATGGACGCACTGACATACCTGATCACCGTGATAGCTTTTATTTTCATAATAGCATTGGATACGGAAAAGGCAAAAAAGTTCGCTATCACAACAGACGGGATACTGCTTGGCTTAGCGCTTCTGAGCCTTGTGTTATTAGGCATTGACAATACGAAAGAGATATTTGGCAGTCCCGACAGGAAGATCATTGAGACTTCCGTTATGGGTTTATTTTACTCGATCTTGTTGATAACCGTAGTTTTGATAGCAAAGATTTCCCGATCAAAAAATGAATAACGGCACTTTCGGGTGCCCTATCATAAATGTGTATGATATAAATAAGGAAGTTATACTATGTCGTTATTTTCAATACTGGCAGCTGCGACTATCATAGTACTTTTCACGCTGTCTGCGATGCTTAACAAAGGCAGGGCGAGGAAAACGGCACTGATAGTCAACTGCGTACTTTTACTGCTTGCAGCGGGCTGCGGCACAGGGTTCTTTATCGATAACGAAAATGTCAGAAAAGCCGAAGACGGTCAGGATATATACGGATATTTCTTCAATGAAGTGTATTACAGCGAAGAAGCGGACGGCTGCTACATATTCAGCAAGCCCGAGATAATGTCACCGCCGTCAATGTACGCCGCAAAGACCGATAAGCTGGAACTGCCCGCGATATCAAAGATATATACCCCCGTAAGGTTCTATATGGAGGACGGCGCTTTACTGGGCAGCGGCAGTATAACTGTCGGGGGCGAAAACGGCGGCAGATTCAGTGAGATAAACTACAATGAGATAATAAGGATAACGCCCGACCCCACATGGGCGCTGATACTGACCACACTTGCTTCGGTGGTGATAATGGCGGTATTCAGCATCGTGATGGTGATAAGGGGCATCATAAAAAGATAACAGCGGCGCTTTGTGTGCCGTTTCATAAAGCGGATCTGTTTTTCCGCAAAAACACGAATAGGAGTTGGATAATATGAAATATTACATCGGTATCGATCTGGGAGGCACCAATATCAAGGCGGGTGTCGTCAGTGAGAAGTTTGAGATAGTTGCAAAGGCAAGCTGCAAGACCGATCTTCCCCGTCCCGGTGAGGAGATATGCGCTGATATGGCTAAGGTGGCACTCGAAGCTGTAAAGGAAGCAGGACTGACACTTGATGATATCGAGGCTGTGGGCATCGGCACTCCAGGCACCGCAAATTCCGAGGCAGGCATAATCGAGTACTCAAACAATCTGGGATTTCTTAACTTCCCCGTTGTTGAACTCATGAAGACACATATCGACAAGCCCTGCTATGTTGAGAACGACGCTAATGCAGCAGCTTACGGCGAATTCATCGCAGGCGCTGCAAGAGGTGCCAACGATGCGGTATGTATCACCCTCGGCACAGGCGTGGGCGGCGGTATCATCATCAACAAGAAGATATACTCGGGCTTCAACTTTGCGGGCGCAGAGATAGGCCATACCGTTATCAATGTTGACGGTCCGCAGTGTACCTGCGGAAGAAAGGGCTGCTTTGAGGTATACTCCTCAGCAACGGGTCTTATCCGCATGACAAAGGAAGCTATGGAGAAGGATCCCGATTCTCTGCTGCATAAGGAGAACGAGGACAACGGCAAGGTTTCCGCAAGGACTGCCTTCAACGCCATGAGAAAGGGCGATGCGACTGCAAAGCAGGTCGTTGACGACTACATAAAGTACCTCGCCTGCGGTATCGCCAATACCATAAACACCTTCCAGCCCGATATACTCTGTATAGGCGGCGGTGTGTGCAACGAGGGCGATCCCCTGCTGCTGCCCCTGAAAGAACTGGTAGCCAAGGAGATATACACCAAGAATTCCGCAAAGAACACAAAGATAGTCATAGCGGAGCTGGGCAACGACGCAGGCATAATCGGCGCTGCTTTTCTGGGACTCAATAAATAAACGATAAACAAGAGAGATAAATATACTGGCTTAGGAGGCTTTAAAATGAACTTAAAGGACAAGATCAAAGCCACGGCGGACAACGCTAAGGAATATGTGGGCAGCGGCAAGCTGAAAGAAAGCATCGACAAGACAGTCGCTCCCATGAGGGACTATGTGCAGAGCGGAAAGCTCCACGATGATGCGGACAGGACCGTCAAGTCAGCCAAGCAGTTCATCGGCAGCGGCAAGCTGGGCGAGGAAGCAGGCAAGGCTGTCACAAAGACAAAGGACTTTGTCACCGGCGGCAAGATGCATGACAAGGCAAGCGCAGCCATCAAGGGCGCCAAGGAATATGTGGGCAGCGGCAGGCTGAAAGACGATATCGGCAATACCGTAGCTCCCATGAAGAACTATGTCACCGGCGGCGGACTGAAGCAGGATGCCGAAAAGACTATGGATACAGTCAAGAGCGTATTCAGCGGCGAAGATCTGGTGGCAAAGCGCAAAGCTGAAGAAAGAGGAAAGCCCACAGGCGAGATAGTGGAAGTCGAGTCGGTGGACGCTGAGGAGGATGAGGATAATAACGATCAGCAATAAACTATGTTATCCGATGGGAATGATGGATCATGAAGCTGAAACTTAATACACTGCACAAGATCGCTCTTGCGGCACTGGCTGTGGGTATCGGTCTGCTGATATTCGGCATGGTGGTGCTTTTCAGGTATATCAATATGCGTGATATCTCGGAGCTGAAATTCGATGAGGTAAAAAGCGGCACCTATGTGAGAGGCACCGTCAAAGGCGTGGTACTGGGATACCATGACGGCTTGGAGGTCTCCGAACCGTTGACTCTGTATACCACAGACTCAAACGAGACAGCCGATGATGCTTATATGTCATACTTCCTGATCGAGCTTAAAAACGACAAGGGCAAGTATGTGTGCATACTGATCGACGAATTCCGCGATACAGACCTGTATTTCCAGCTGTTCGACCAAAGGACGATCGAACAGGAGGAGGAATTCGAGGTCGAGGGCATCATAAAATACAGCAAGAGCAACGAGAAAATGATAAAGAGCAAGGTGAAGGAGTTCGAGGACACCTATCCCTTCATCTACTTTGAACACCATGCAGTCGATGGCTTCAGCGCGGAGAATGTCTCCCCCTGCTATATAGAGGTGAGACCTCTTGGGGCGAGAAGGCTGTGGTGGCTGTACTGCATC
>NZ_CAMHRZ010000101.1 GCF_946187255.1 uncultured Ruminococcus sp. | reverse complement strand
TCGGAGACGCTTCGCTGTCCTCGCTGGGGGACGCGCGGCAATGTATTTACGCGGAAAGAAAGAGTGTGGACGATTGTTTGTCCACGCTCGTATGTTTGTGATTGCCGCGCTTTACTAGGGCGGTAGTTTTGTGTGCTAATAATACACGGTTTCCGCGTCGCTTTTGTGCCTTGACCGAGAGGCGTATGCGACTGCGTCGGCATTTGCCTCTCGAGCTCTCCGCAAGCCTTTCGCGAAAGGCTTGACCCAAAGCTCTATTCGCGTCTTAGTGTGTTATATGCGCTTGTTTGCTTCCGCGAAGCGTAGTTCCCGCTGGCTTATTTTTCCCCCAGTTGCTTTTCCATCCGCACACACCGAAAGGTCTCACCCTCGATCACATTATCATCATCGGTAGTATACCCCAGCTTTTCATAAAACCCTATCTTCTCCACACGGCTTTCCAGCACCGCAAGAGTGTGTCCCGTTTCGCTCGCCCATTCCTCAGCGGCATACACTGCCATCCTGCCAAGCCCCCTTTTGCGGTATTCGGGCAGCACCACTACTCTGCCTATCATCACCGCACCTCCGCCTATATCGTAAAAGCGGCAGGTCGCCACAGGGAAATCATCGTCAAGTATCACTATATAATTCGTGCCCGCTCCGTCATGCTCGTCAAATTCTTCCTCCAAAGTGATATGATACTTCTTAGCCATTGCCTGTATGCGGACATAATACGCTCCCGCACGACCGGCGGTATCCTCAGCCCTCAGTATCTGCATCCTTATCATCCTTTCGTGAATATTACTGTCATGGTATATTATACCATACCCGCCGATGATTGTAAAGCGGACCCACTTCCCCGATGATCTTACGGGGATATATTTTTATCATCAAATTACGCGATATCGCCCTTATCATGCTTTACATTTTTAAATAAGTATGATATAATAATGTACATATAATTGTGTCCAAAACAGGAACGGTCATAAGAAAGAGGTGACAGATATGCCATTTACACCCGATGCGGCAAAGTTTTTGTTTGAGAACTACCTGCGCAACGACAAGGAATGGTTCAAAGCAAACAAAGAGATATACGATAAAGAGATAATCACGCCCATGAGTGAGCTGATAGTTTATCTGACACCGCTGATGAAGCAGATCGACAGCAGGATAGAATGTTCTCCCCGCTGTATCACCAGGATATACAGGGATGCAAGGCTTATCAGGGACGGTATGTTCTTCAAGCGGGATATCTGGTTCTCCCTGAGACGTCCCAAGGATCAGTTACCCAACAAGGCGGAGTTCTTTTTCTGGATAAGCGGTGAGGATTTCGGCTGGGGGCTGGGATACTATAATATACCCTCCCAGATACTGGATAACGTGAGGGCGCTGATACTCAACCGCGACAAGACAGCACTTGAAGCAATAGAATGTTATGAAGCGCAGGACAGGTTCGTGCTGGACGGGCAGCAGTACAAGCGTGACAGGTACCCGAACGAGCCGCCGCAGTTCAAAAACTGGCTCAACCGCAGAAACCTCGCGGTATTATACCGCAGTGACGACCCTGCGGTGCTTTGCGCGGAGGACCTTTACAGCCGCGTATACAAAGACTTTGAAAGCATAGCCCCCATATATCCCCTGTTCATAAGGGCGGAGGAACTTGGTACGGCTGACGGCAGCGGGAATGAGGTGAGAAAATGATAATATATTTCAGCGGAACAGGCAACACCCGCTACGCCGCACAGGCACTGGGTGAGATGCTGGATCACGAGGTAAAAGATATCAAGGAGCTGATACATCAGCACAGGCGCATAAAGTTCTATTCTCAGGCACCTTACATAATATGCGCCCCCATATACGCATGGAGATATCCGCCGCTGGTGGAGAGCTTTCTGGAGAACTCGGATTTCTGGGGAAGCAACAAGATGTACTTCGTGGCGACCTGCGCAAGCTCAACAGGCAACGCGGCAAAGTATCTCAAGAAGATATGCGAAAAGAAAGGCATGGTATTCATGGGCTTTGCGGGCGTTCCCATGCCCGAGAACTATACTGTCATGTTCACGCCCCCGAACAAGGAGGAGCAGGATGGCATTTTCAGGCTGGCGAACACACAGCTCACCCACGTCGCAAACACGGTGATACGCGGTGAGGTGCTGACCAACGCACTGGAAAACAAGCTGACCAAACCTTTGACCGCCGTTATAAATCCGTGGTTCTACGGGGCTTTCGTTTCCTCGCGGAAATTCAGGACGACTGACAAGTGTGTGGGGTGCGGTGCCTGTGTTGATGCCTGTCCCTATGAAAGCATAAAGCTGTTCAGCGGCAGACCCGTGTGGGGAACAAAATGCACCCACTGCATGGCGTGTCTCAACGGCTGTCCCACAGGGGCTATCGAGTTCGGCAGGAGCACAAAAGGCAAGGAGAGATACTACTGCCGCCGCAGACCCAAGATCGTTATGAAATGACAGGACTCGGTGATATGAATATTGGATTTCTGACTTCAAAAGATTACGTCAAGCCGCCGTCACAGCCTGTGCCAAAGGGCGAGCGTTCCGCTGAGGGCGGGGCATGGTGTGTGGCACTGATGCCTGTTATCGGTCTGCTGATAGAGAATATTGAGACATTCGACAAGTATTCGGGTGCCGCCCTGTGGCTGATGGTGATATTCTTTATATGGTTCGGCTGCATTGCCGACCTGCGGCAGATAAGCGATAACATACCCGCTGAGCACACCGCACAGCTGCGGAAACTCCGCTTTGTCCCGCCGCTTTACCTTTACAGGCGCGACAAGCTGCGCACAGGTGAGGGTCTTCGGGGGATAGTGCTGGCGATACTCATGGCGGGTGCGGTGTTCGGCAACGGCTTCACACAGGGGCTGATGGTGAATGACAATACTTTGGCTGAAAAGCTGGAAAATACTTCCGTGACCACGCTGAACAATTACTCCCGCGAGACCGGATGCACTGCAACGGTGCAGGAACAGCTGGAAAAATGGTTCCCCGATGGCTACGAAAGCAGCTGCACCCACAAGGGCGAGGTCTTCTCGGTGGTATACTCGGGAAAACACGAGGGCAGTGTATGTGCGGTGACGGTGGAAGTAGTCCACGACGGCTTTGTGTACAAGTCGCTGAAGGCGGCAGGATACTCCACCGACGGCAAAGCCCTTGAAGGCGATGAACTGAAAGACAAGCTGTATGAGATATTCATCGGTGAAAAGAAAGAGGTGGAAAGCGGTTCTGACGGAAGCACGACCGCTGATGAAAACAGCGATACCGATGATATAAAACGCGAATAATACGGATACTCATATAAAAGTAAATGCTCCGAAGCAATTTGAAATGCTTCGGGGCATTATTTATCATAACTCTAACATTTTACAATAATCTCCGTAACTTCACTGATGATCTCCTCCAGATCCTTTGCGCCGTCGATCACATAGTCAGAGTCCGGCAGAATATCTTCCAGCATCTGAACATAACAAGGTCTTGCAAAGTTCAGATAGGTACTCATTTCATTGCGGATATCATCCGCAGAAGCATCTTTCATGTCTCTGAGAACTCTGCGAGCCATTGCGATGTCTAACGGCGTATCAATGAATATACAGCAGTCAAGATAGTCTTTCATCATTTTATTCCGATATGCAAAGGGATAATCCAGCAGCAGATGATCGTATTCTCCGCTGCTGATGATCTTTTCAACATCTGCTTTCAACGGTGATAAGTCCCATACATTATAGAATTCTTCACCCTTCCCTACCCATTTCGTGAGATCATCGGGTTCTCCGTCGAATGAGTAGTCATCAAAGTGAAGCGACGCTGTTCTCGGCAGTCTAGCTTTTAATGCGTTTACAACAGTTGTTTTTCCGCCTGCCGTTACAGCTCCTATCGCAATTATCTTCATGTCTTTCCCCCTATATTTCGATCTGTGTCGGTAACGGTCATATCACGGCATTGCCGCCCTGTCAGCAGAAACGCCATAGGATTTCCGTATGAATACCTGCTTTAGCTGTCCGCCTGTGCGTTCAGCTTCTCCACAACGGGTATGACCTTTGCAAGGTCTTCACAGCAGGCGAACATAAGGCTCGCTGTTTCCTCGTCGGGCTGAGAAAGGTCGGGGACGAACACGGGCACACAGCCTGCGCCGTGTGCGGACTTTATGCCGTTGGGGGAATCCTCCAGCGCGATGCACTCCTGCGGTGGCAGTCCCAGTTCCGCAGAAGCAGTGATATATATATCGGGGTCGGGCTTGGAACTTTTTACCATATTCCCGCATACTATCTTGTCAAAGAAGTGGTACACCCCTATGGATTCAAGGTACAGCTTGGTGCGCACATTGTCGGTGGCAGTTGCCACAGCCAGCCGCAGACCCTTTTCTTTGCCGTAAGCGATGAGTTCATCGAGCCCCGCCTTTTTCTCTATGCCGTGAGCGTCGATGTAGGCGTTCATCAGCTCTATCCTTTTAAGACGCACCTTTGCGTAGTCAAAATCGGGGCTTATCTCCCTTTGCAGCTTGGGACCCGCATACTTCCCTGCCAGCGAACGTATGCCGAGAACGTGCTGCTGTGTCATCTCCCAGCCGTAAAACGCCGCCGCCTCCCGCCAGAAGCGTGTCAGCAGCTTTTCGGTATCCACCATAAGCCCGTCCATATCAAATATCAGACCATTTATTTTCATTGATTTGACCTCACTTTAACGGTATTGCGGCTGAGTTGGTGCCGCATATAGAACACATCTATTATACCACAGAACACGCAAAAGGTCAACGGCGTGACCGCAGGAACGACGGAGCGATGTACCGCATCAAGGCAATATTTTTATACCCAAAAAAGCAGATAAGTCTCGGGACATCCATACAAAATACGGCATGATAAATACTCTTTTCCGTTTTCTGACAGTTTTTCTATTGACAAGACCGGCTGTATGTGCTACAATACAGTTAATAGATAATGGACAGATCAAAAACATACCAAGGAAGGAGGATATGTATGAAAATTATGGAGAAGCCCGAGATGGAAGTTATTCGTTTTCAGGCTGAGGACGTGATCGTAGCAAGTCCGATTCCTGTGATCGGGCCCGTTATTGAAGAACCCAGGTGAATTCAGTCAAAGCCGACGGTGGCAGCCCTCCGCCGGCTTTTTTATGAAAAGCGTTTTGAAATGCTTAGATTTCTGAATATTTTGAGAAAATATTCACCATCCTGTTACAGTTTTAACGAGGATAATCACAATTCCCTAATAAACCGTATTAAATAATACAATAATTAAACAATAATACAAAACGCTCGCAATTCCTCTTGACACCATTAACATAATATGATATAATACACTATGTAAATATTCAGATGTTAATATCCTGTATTTGTTATTTACATCAGCAAAGCCTGCTAACAGGCTTTGGGTGATCCTGCGGATCTCGTTTGATGCGGGAACGTATCGGGCGATAAAGCAGAGACCCCGACATTTTCCCATTATATGACAGCGGAAAGTATATCTTGTAAATTTTGAAAGGAGTAGATCAGTATGGAGAAAATGATGAACCCCGAGATGGACGTTGTCCGTTTCAAGTCCAATGACGTTATTGTCGCCAGCCCCGCTAATGGCATAGTTCTGGCAGGTTTCAATGACGGCAAACGCAGGAATGCGACTATCACTATCGGTGATGACACAAACAATGTTAAGGATTATGTTACGCTTCTTGAAATGTTCCACGATAATTATACGCCTACCTATTTCAAATACGGTAACAAAGAACCCGTAGCAGACATCTCTCTTCTCAAGTATGAGGAGAGCAACAGGCTTGAAAACGGCACTTATGTGCATGATGATAACAACACCAAAATGAATCTGTGGGTTTGGGATCATCAGTAATAACTGAGAGCAAAACAATATGCATCAAGCAGCTTGCAGCTGTGAGCGCGTCTCACGGTTGCAAGTTTTTTCATGGAGGAAAAAATTATGCGACTGGCGATCGAAATGGCAGTGATCGAGATAGAGGACGAGATAACGGCTGTTGCTGCGGGCAAGGACAGGGCAAAATTTCACGGTATGCTCAGGCTCAATGAGTCGGCTGCCGATATAATCAGGCTTCTCGCTGAGGATATCACCCTAAAGGAGCTGTTTGACGCGATTTGTGAAAAGTATCCCGACTCCGACCGTGAAGAAGTTGGCAATATGCTGGGAAATTTTCTCAACAGGCTTAACAAAGAGGGGCTGCTGATTGACGATGACGACGACCTCGTATGAACAGGAACTGGAAAGATCGGGCAGGATACTGATAACGATAAAGGGCATAAGTATGCGCCCGCTGTTCCACAGTGATACCGATGCCATACTTGTGGAAAAACGCCCGCCCGAAAAGCTCGGAGATCTCGACATAGTACTATTTAAAAGAGGCGTGCAGTACGTTCTGCACAGGATAGTCGGCAAACGTCCCGACGGACGCTACATAATCGCAGGGGATAACTGCATGGATGCGGATATCGTCCGCCCCGAAGATATACTGGGCGTAGTTATCACCGCACAGCGCAGCGGCAAGCCGATAAAGCTGGAGGGGATACGCTATTCCCTTTACGAAACGCTGTGGTGCAGACCGTATAGATTTCGCTTTGTAGTGCTGCGCTGTCGGGCTTTGGCAAAGCGCACAGCCAAGAAAATTTTGCGTAGGAGTTAATTAGCATGGACTTTATCATTCGGCTCGCGGATACGAATATCGGCATAAACAGTATCTATGACGAGATACACGATCTCTGCCGTGAATATCTGACCGACAGCGAAGCTGATATCTCTGTCAGCATATCTCAGGAGGATATAGCCCGCGAACACGACTACAACCTGTACGAAGCAGAACTGGAAGGCATCCCCGCATTCGATTACGCCGACCCTTATCTGGAAACACTGGCTGTTTACCGCAAGATCGCCGTACAGCTTTTAGACCGAGATATATTCCTCATGCACGGAGCGGTCATCGCAGTGGGAGAAAAGGCATGGCTCTTCACCGCACCCTCGGGCACGGGAAAGACCACGCATATAAACCTGTGGCTTGAAAATATCCAGGGCAGCTTTGTCGTCAACGGAGACAAGCCCCTGATTCACGCAGGCGATGAGTTCACCGTTTACGGTACTCCCTGGGCGGGAAAAGAGGGTATGCAGAAGAATACGAGCGCTAAACTCTGCGGGATAGTGATACTCGAAAGAGGTGCGGAGAACAGTATAAAGCAGGTGCCTTTCAAGGAGGTACTGCCCGTACTGATACAGCAGTGCTACCGCCCCGAGGACACGGTGCAGCTGGTAAAGGCTCTCGAACTTATCAGAAAACTGGGCAGCAGCCTGCCCCTTTACCGGCTTGAATGCAATATGCTCCCCGATGCTGCACTGACTGCATACAATGCGCTGAATGGTGGATAACAGAAGGCATGAACGAGAAAAAAGATAAAAAAATAGTCTATACAGGAATAAACAAGCTGTTCCATAACGACAACGTGCAGATACTCTGGGACAGCCTGCACGACGGCACGATACATGAATTTATCGATGACTGGAAATGGATATTCAGCTATTCAAAGAAATACCGCTGGATAGTGGTGTTCTATACCATACTCGGTATATTCGGCTCTACGATGTCCATTGGCACAGCTTATGTCAGCAGGATGCTGATAAATATAATCGTCGGGCAGCAGCAGGAAAAGCTGTGGCTGCTGGTCTCGGTGATGATAGGCATGACGCTCCTCTCCCTTGCATTGGGGAGCATCAGCAGTTATATAAATGCAAGGATATCCATATACGTCAACAATGATATACAGGGCGGTATCTTCGACCGCATAATGGATGCACGCTGGAAAGAACTGAGCGATTTTCCCAGCGGCGATCTGCTCAACCGCTTCAACGGCGATGTGGGCACCATCGCGGCAAATGCCATAAGCTGGATACCCAACCTTATAATCAATATCTACACATTCATCGCCACATTTGTAGTGCTGTGGCGGATGGATTATGTCATGGCACTGATCGCTTTCATATCAGCGCCCATACTGCTCGGCATGAGCCGCTTTATCATGCGCCGCATGAAAGAATTCCGCAAGCGGGTGCTGGAACTTAACTCAAAAATGATGAGCTTTGAGGTGGAGACTTTCTTCAACTTTGATATGATAAAGTCCTTCGGTATCTTCGGGTACTACTCTCAGAAGCTCCGCCAGTGGCAGAAGCGCTACAAGGAATTCAACCTGGATTACAACCGCTTTGAGATAAAGTCGAATATACTGCTGACTATGGTATCGACGCTTGTCTCTATGACAGCTTTCGCCTACTGTCTGTACAGACTTTGGACAGGGCAGATAATGTACGGCGATATGACCTTCTTTTTACAGCAGCGTTCGGCGCTGTCGGGCAGGTTCAATACCCTCGTTTCCACGATACCGGGTATGCTGAATTCTTCGGTATCCGCCCACAGAGTAAGGGAGCTTATGGATCTTCCCCGTGAGGAACACGCCCCCGAAACAGTTGAGATGCTGGAAGCACAGCTGGGCAAGGGTATAAGTATCGATATGAGCGGCGTGACCTTCGGGTATGACGAGAGAAAGACCGTATACGATGATGCCAGCTTCCATGTCACTTCGGGTGAGATAGTGGCTGTCATGGCTGAATCGGGCGGCGGTAAGACCACGCTGATACGCCTGCTGCTGGGTATGCTGAACCCGCAGGAAGGACAGGTCATACTACAGGGCGGCACCGACACAGAAGTCGCCATGAATTCGGATCTGCGCAGGTTCTTCGCCTATGTTCCTCAGGGGAACACGCTGTTTTCGGGCTCCATTGCCGATAATATGCGAATGGTGAACGAAGAAGCTACCGACGAGGATATAGTACACGCCCTTGAACTTGCCTGTGCGATGGATTTTGTAAGTCAGCTCCCCGATGGCATAAACAGTGTACTGGGTGAACGCGGCAGAGGACTTTCGGAGGGACAGGCACAGCGTATATCCATAGCGAGAGCGCTGCTGCGCAATGCGCCGATACTTCTGCTGGATGAAGCGACCAGCGCACTCGACCTTGACACGGAGGAAAAGGTGCTCCACAACATAATGGAAAGCCACCCCGACAGGCTCATCATCTTTTCAACGCACCGTCCCGCGGCACTCAGGCTGTGTGACCGCATCTACAGGATAGGCAGCGGAAAGATAGATGAGATATCGATGGAGGACGCACAAGCCATTACCGCACGCATCGCGCAGATACACACAAAGACAGAACGAGATACGGTCATCCCGCGTCTGAGTATGCCGATGACACCTCACGGGAATGACCCTGATGAAAACAACAATGATAAAGGATGGTGGGATAGTTGAAATCGGAAGAACTTGATCTCGTAGATCAGGACGAAGAAGATGATGATGAAGATTTTGGTGAAAGAATAACCAATTCCAGGCAGCTGGAAAAGTATTACAGCAGCGGACAGCGCTGCATTGGCGCAGGATATCTGCGATTTATCCTTTTGTTTTTTGTTTCATTCTGGAATCTCGGAAATCCCGACCCTACGGGGATACTTACCGCGCTGAGCGGCTTTGCCACACCCTGCTTTTTCATACTCTCGGGATATTTCGTGCTTTCGGGCGACAGCAATGTAAGAAAAGAGAAGACAGGACGCAAGATCAAGCGAGCCCTGATAGGGCTTGGGCTCATGATGGTGCTGTATATAATACTGAGCGTTGCCGTATGTTACATACAGAAGATCAATATCACGATCAGCCTGCGGGTGGTGTTCAACTTCCTGGTACTGAACCTGTGGCCGCTGCCTGTGGGCACGAATATATGGTTCATACAGGCGATGTTATATGCGTACATCGTGATATTCATAGCGGACAAGCTGAAGCTGATGAAGTTCTACAAGCCTGTGATGGTGATATGCTTCATCATCATGCTGCTGAGCGGCGAACTGGCAGGACTTATACATTTCAACCTGCTGGGCTATGCGTACATTCCCGGCAACTGGCTGACGAGGGCGCTGCCTTATATACTTCTGGGCAAGCTGCTGCGTGAGAAGAAGGGCAAGCTGCTGAGGATAAAGTTCTGGAAGTACCTTATAGTATGGCTGATCGGCTTTGTGCTGGTGATAGCTGAGATACTGGCGCTTGCAAAGTTCGGCTGCCTGGTATATCAGGGACACATGATAGGGTATGCAGTCATGGCACTGGCAGCCTGCGGGCTGGCGCTTTCAAAGCCAACGGGACGCGAGAGCACGATAACCTATTATGATACAGCAATGTCGGGCATACCTTATATACTGATGGATCCTGCATACTATGCATTGGGACTTATACTCAGCAATCAGTACGGCAGCCTGTTTTCCGCCTTTGGCGGGCTTGCGGCATTAGCGGTGAGTGTACTGCTGACGCTGGTATTCACACATAGCAGACTGACGAAGCATTTATTTACATGATATTTGAGCCATAGTATTTCCGGGGAACACCGGGAATGCTGTGGCTTTTTTGTAAGAGAACGAAGGGGCGCGGAAGCAAACGAGCGCACACAACAAACTAAGCCGTGAACCGAGCTTTGGGTCAAGCCTTTCGCGAAAGGCTTGCGGAGAGCTCGAGAGGCAGAGCCTCTCGGTCAAGGCACAAAAGCGACGCGACAAGAGTGCTGTAAATAGAACAGCTATCCAACGCCCAAATAAAGCGCGGCAATAACAAACATTCGAGCGTGAACAAAACAACCGTCCACGCTCTTTCTTTCCGCGTAAATAAATTGCCGCGCGTTAACCAGCGAAACGGCGATAGCTCGTTGAGCGGTCGTTCATCACTCCAAAAAGATAAAAGCAGGATGATCCGTGATAGGGTTCAGCACACAGAGTTAGCTAACAGTG
>NZ_CAMHRZ010000100.1 GCF_946187255.1 uncultured Ruminococcus sp. | reverse complement strand
AAGCGTCCCTGCTGTCTTAGTCCTCAGCCTTGATCTGTGAGATAGGCAGGCTTACCGGAGTCTCCCTGCCGAACATAGATACGATGACCTCAGCCGTCTGATTTTCAAGATCAATGGACGATACCTTACCGGAGAAGCCCTCAAAGGAACCTGTGGTAACGGTGACATTGTCGCCCACCTTGTAATCCACCTCAACGGTCTGAGCAGAAGTCTCAACGCCCAGTGCCTCTACCTCTTTATCGGAAAGGGGAACAGGCTCAGTAGGCGTACCGACAAAGCCGGTAACTCCTCTGGTATTTCTCACGATATACCATGAATCGTCTGTCATGACCATTTTTATCATAACGTAGCTGGGGAACAGCTTTCTTTCGGCTTCGACCTTCTTGGCGTCCTTTACCTCGGTATAGCTTTCCATAGGTATGCGGATCTCCTGGATATAGTCCTGAAGCCTGCGGTTCTCAACTACCTTTTCAATATTCTGTTTGACCTTGTTCTCATATCCTGAATAGGTGTGGATGACATACCATTTTGCATTTTGTGACATATTGTGTTATCCTCCTTACAAAGCATTGAAAAGGCGATGATACCGCACTGCGGCGATCATGCGCCGATGCTGAGTATCGCCTTTATAGCGACCATGAGCAGTGAGTCTATACCGAAGAGCAGAAGTGACATAACTATCATAACGCTGAGTACAACGCCTGTGTTGTTCACTACCTTCTCTCTCGACGGCCAAACTACCTTCTTGATCTCAGATTTGAGATCTCTGAAATACTTTTTCACGCCGCCCTTTTTGCGGGCGTCCTTCTTTGAAGCGGCTTTTTTGTCAGCGCCCTTTTTGGATTCTGACTTATCCGCTTTCTTCGAGGTATTCACCTCGCTGGAGTCAGCCTTCTTAGCCATCTAAAAAGCCACCTCCCGATTACTTGGTCTCTTTGTGAAGAGTGTGCTTCTTACAGAACTTGCAGTACTTATTCATCTCAAGTCTGTCAGGGTCATTCTTCTTGTTCTTCTTGGTGTTGTAGTTTCTCTGCTTGCATTCTGTGCAGGCGAGGGTGATCTTAACTCTCATTTCGGCACCTCCTGACGAAATTCATACCCCTTAAAGAACGATCGGGGGTACGTCTTGCCTCCCTCTGCGAACGCCTTATATGCTGACGTTCTGAGGTAACTTATGATCTTTTCACGCCAAAAAACAGCGCAAAAAAATAGACCTCATAAAGAGGTACAATTATTATAACACATCCCCCATCCCTTGTCAAGAGTATGGGGAAAACCTTTGTAAATTTTTTGTGAACCCATCAGAAACCGAAGATATTCCGCGTTATCCCGAATATGATAACAATGCCGAGAAGTATCCACACGGTAATATTGTACGCTTTGCTTTTGCTTCCCAGCCACACGGGATCAAAGGCTATCTTTATTCCGAGCGCGGCTATCAGCAGCGGTGCCAGCACGAACATCAGGGGATTTGCGTGAAAAGCCTCTGCAAAGCGCAGGTGCGCCAGTGCAACGCACATCGCGGTAAGCCCGCACCCGGGACATTTGAAGCCTGTTATCTCGTGAAAGAAACAGGGTATGCTGAGCCCCGTGAGCTTTACAAAGATATAGTACAGTATAAGTATCAGCCCGCATACTATCGTTTCTTTCAGCAGCTTCTTCCGGTTGTCCTTCACGCCGTCACCTCCGCATAACAGAAAAATGCCGCCGTAACCTGTACGGCGGCAGGAATATTCATCAGAAACCGCGTGCGATCTGATTGAGCTCGTTCTGCATCATAGCATAGGAGACTATTCCCAGACCCACAAGGCTGAGCACCAGATAAAGCACTGCGTTGTTGGACTGTACACCTCTCGACTGGTGATATCTGTCGATATACTCGCCGCGCTTGTACATCCAGTAAATGGAATAGATACCGCAGGTAACTATTGCGAGCAGTATGGACATACCGCCCGAAGTGGGGTTCGGCTCACCCGAGATCTTGTTGGTGTCTTCGGTGAGGCAGTAGAACCAGTAGTAGATATATATGCCGCAGGTAACAAGGCTGAGGATTATGCAGGTAACGATGTTCCTTTCGGGGATGCCCATCATTCCGCCCATGCCGCCCACAGGTGCGCCGTAACCGGGCTGAGGTCCGCCAAAGCCGGGCTGAGGACCGCCGCCGTACTGCTGACCGGGATCATAGGTAGCCATAGGGGGCTGCTGTGCCTGTGTGGGATCATAACCCGCACCGCTGCCATCAAAGGTCTGGTTATTGCCGCTGAAAGCCTGATCCGTATTATCGATAGCCTGTCCGCAGGCAGGACAGAACAGCTGACCGTCTTCGACCTGCGTACCGCAGTTTTTACAAAATACCATGTTATCATACCCTTTCTTATATCATTATTTATCAAAGTGACATATCATAACGGCTTACGAAGTCGAACGGCTTACGAAGACGTTTAATACATCTTTCTTCTGCTAAATTATATCATATTCTTCACATAATGTCAATAGTTGCCTTTTATTTTTTTATTTAAATTGGGGGAGGAGCACGAGCGCTTTATAATTCATAATTCATAGCAATAAAAGCGTAGCGTTATTGCGTTCATTAATTCATAATTGTGTTGAGGGGCGAAAGTTTGCAGTTCTTAGGAAAAGATGGCAAATAGCCTAAAAAAAACTAAAAAACCCACACGGCAAGCCAAAAGCCCGAGCGCCCCTATCGATTTTTTGAACGTCGGGAGCGTAGCGACCAGAGTGCAAAAAGTCGATAGTTTTCTTGGGCACGAGGGTTTTGGCGCGCAGAGGGGGCATGGGGGGCTTTGCCACCCATTTAGATAATACTTAAAGTTTTTGTATTCTGTCATTAAGTTATCACATTCGCGGGTATAATAGTAATATCGAAAGGAACAGCAGACATAAGGAGGTGTCGCCCGATGATGGACAATAACGGAAATAACGGCGGCTACCGCCCCTACAACGGACAGCAGCCTTATGTAAACAATGAACAGAACCATTTTAACGACCCGCGATACTATAATAACAACAGCGGCGGGTACACAGGCGAGTATTCCTACACTCCGCAGAGACAGAGCGGAAATACGGGCAGGAAGATACTTACTTCCGTGCTGGCGGTATTCAGCATCACCGCAATAGCTGTGACCTCTATAATAGGCTATCGGCTGGTGGTGGGCAAGGATGATCTCATGCCTGCGGACAGACAGGATAATTCGGTGGTCACTGTTCCCGATGCTGAAACAGGCACACAAACGGCGGAACGCGCTGTAGTCAGAGGGGATCTTCCCACTTTGCAGCAGCTGGCGGCACCCGCTGACGCACTCACTGTACCCGAGATAATCGAGAAGATGTCACCTTCGGTGGTGGGCATCAGCTGTATCACCAATCAGGGCATAGCAACAGGTTCGGGCATAATCCTCAGTGAGGACGGGTATATAATCACCAACGCACACGTTATCAAGGATGCACAGTCCATATCTGTGGTGCTTCCTCCCGTATACGGCAGTGAGACGGACACTCAGGACGATCTGACCTATACCGCCGAGAATGTGGGCAAGGATACCCAGACAGATCTGGCGGTGCTGAAAATAGAACGCACAGACCTGAGAAAAGCAGAAATAGGCACTTCAGCAGACGTTCGGGTGGGCGAACTTGCGATAGTTATAGGCAACCCGCTGGGACTTGATCTTGCGAATACCGCTACTTCGGGCATAATCTCCGCAAAGGACAGGACGATAACCGTTGAGGATATCACCATGAAGGTCATGCAGACGGATGCTTCCATAAACGGCGGCAACTCGGGCGGTGCGCTGATAAACGCTTACGGGCAGGTAATAGGCATAACCTCCGCAAAGGTGGCTTCGGCACAGGTGGAAGGTCTGGGATTTGCGATACCGATAGATGACGCGCTCCCCATAGTAAAGGACCTTATGGCTTACGGCTATGTCACAGGCAGACCTTCACTGGGCATAACAGGCACGGATATCACGGCGGCTTATTCCAGCTACTACGGCATCCCTCAGGGCTTCCTGGTAAGGACGATAACCACAGGCGGCGGTGCCGACAGAGCGGGACTTAAAGAGAACGATATAATCATAGCGATAAACGATAATATAGTAAACGGCATAGTTCAGCTGAACAATGTCAAGAATACCTTTAAACCCGGTGATACGGTGACGCTGACTGTCTATCGTGACCGCAAAAAGCTGGATATCGACGTTGTGCTCGATGAAGCGACAGGCGAGACCGCACAGACGGACACCAATAATAATAACAACAATAATAACAACGGAAACGGTTATAATGACTACAATTATTACTACGATCCGTTCAGCTTCTTCGGAGGCTTTTAACTAAGCATTCTTCTAATCATTTTTTCATATTCTTTACTTCCGAGAAAGAGCTGCACTCAGGTGCGGCTCTTTTCTCTTGTATGCTTCCCGAACCTCTGCTCCATAAAGTTTAGCAGGGCATCCACCTGCGCCTGTGTGCTGAATACCGACGGCGAAAAACGCACGGCTCCCCTTTTGCCTGTTCCGAGACTTTCGTGTGCCAGCGCCGCACAGTGCATACCGCCCCTAAGCGCAAACCCGCCCCTGCTGAGTTCAGCCGCCGTTTCTTCGGAGGTAAAGCCCGAAATATTGAATGCCACTATCGGCACACGGGGCATTTCCCTGTCGTAAACTTGCGCACCCAGCCTTTCGATACCCTGCTCAAAACGCCTGCAAAGCTCCGCTTCGTGACGAAGTATATTCGCCATGCCTCTGTTCTTCACAAACTCTATCCCCGTACCCAGCCCCACGAGCCCCGCAGTGTTGAGAGTGCCGCTTTCCAGCTTTTCGGGCATCTGCGGAGTCTGTACCAGCTCTCCCGAAGTTGCACCCGTTCCGCCCTCTATTATGGTGGAAAGAGCGTATTCCCCACTGCTGACTAAAAGTCCCGTTCCTGCGGGACCGTAAAGCCCTTTCTGTCCCGGAACGCAGATAAAACTTATGCCGTTCCCCACTCTGACAGGCAATACTCCCGCCGCCTGCGCACAGTCGCACACAAAGGCTATCCTGCGGCGTTTGCAGAGTTCGGCTATCTCGCTGTAGGGCAGTATGCGTCCTGTGACGTTGGATGCCGCTGTACAGCATACACAAAGCGTGTCTGAGCGTATCAGCTTTTCAATGCCCTCAACAGTGCGCTGTGTATCGGGATATATCTCCGCAACAGAACATTTAACACCGTTCCTGCGGGTGAGAGCGTAAACAGGTCGGCTGACGGAGTTGTGTTCCCAGCCGCTGATGATGATATGCCCGCCCGACTGCATCAGCCCTTTCACCGCCATATTGAGGGCGTAAGTGCAGTTGGGGACGAATGCGACGTTCTCCGTTTCGGCACCGAAGAACTGCGCTGCCGCTTTGCGGACACGATATATCCTTTCAGCCGCCTGAACAGAGAGGGCATGACCGCCCCTGCCGGGATTTCCTCCGAGAGTCCTTATGGCATCAGCCACACTTTTGCGGACGGTGTCGGGTTTGGGGTAAGTTCCTGCGGAGTTATCGAAATTGACTGTTTTTCTGCTGTCCATCGTGCGACCTCCTAATAGCTGTAAATCCCTTTGTAGGGGATGTTTCTGCGCTCCAGCTGTCCTGCTATGATATCGGGATCATCGCGGACAACGATGGAGTAACCGCAGCCGCTGCCTGTATTTTTTGGTGTACGTCTGACATCGCAGTGATAGCCGATGGAATTGAGGTATTCTTTGGCTTTCATGGCGTAGGTTATACTGCTCATGGTGAAGAAGGTATTTTTCATGTGAGTGCTCCTTTCGTGCGTTTATATAAGGATATGCAGGAGGAGCAAAAGTTGTGTTCGCGGAAACAAACGAGCGCCAGTCGCAAACTATAGCGTGAGGCGAGCTTTGGGTCAAGCCTTTCGCGAAAGGCTTGCGGAGAGCTCGAGAGGCAAATGCCGACGCAGTCGCATACGCCTCTCGGTCAAGGCACCAAAGCGACGCGACAACCATGTGTTATTAGCACACAAAACCGACGCTCTAATCAAGCGCGGCAATAACAAAACTATGAGCGTGAACAAAACAAACGTCCACGCTCTTTCTTTAGGCGTAAATACATTGCCGCGCGTCCACCAGCGAGGACAGCGAAGCGCTTCCGAGCGGTCGTTCATCACTCCAAACCGATAAAAGCAGGAGTATCCTAAATAGGGTTCAGCAGGCACCAAAACGATAAAAGCAGTCCTATCCGAAATAGCTTCACCCCCACACAGTTGCTGATTTTGTGAGATGAACACACCACATTCACAACACCCGTTCCGGTAAGAAAATATCCCATAATTCGGAAACCAATTTCCCAAACATTCAAAAACAGAGCATTTCACCGCAAAATACACCCGATTTTCATTGTGCAGAATGCACAAAGGCTCAGAAAAATTAAGTTGAAAAAGTCCGCGAGATATTAATGTATATAATAATATTATTTGATAATGTCAAATATGTGGGATAAATTATTGTGTTGTATAAATATATTAATGTGGGGGCTGCACTTCGGTGATTTAGGGCGCCGCCCACAATCAGCTTTGCTGATTGTAAACTCCCGCCAGCTTTTCGTGAAAAGCCCGACCAAAACACCTGCTTTGCTGTTTGCCTTGTTTGTTTCACGGCGGCTCACTTTTGCCTTTGTTTGCTGCCGCGTTCACAATTTGCCTAACATTTTGCACTATGCAATTATATTCCACACTTCGCACAAAAATCCCCCACTCTCACCCATCGGAATTTATTTACATTTATAAGCGTACAAATTTCACAATGCGAAAATCGAGCATACAACCCACTCTGATTTTATGTATTTTTTGTAAACGATTTCTCCAATCAGCATTTTGTCCACTACAACTACATTTTGTGGGTTGAGGATGTGGGGTCGTTGTGCTATAATGACCTAAACAGTAAGATATGTTAACAAAAATTGTATACTTCGAGAAAACAAATACATATACGAAAACAAAATCAGGTGACTTATTTCAAGGAGGACATATTATGGGTTCTAAAAGGAATTTGCAGAAACTTTGCGCTGCAGCTCTCTGCAGCCTGATTCTCACTTCTACCGCAACAGCTCTCCCTGTTGCCGCTGACAGTCCCGACATCAATGGTTATTATTATTACTATACCTTTGATGACAATTTCGATGACTGGGAAGTAAGAGGCGGCGGTGAGCTCGAACTCAGCGGCAGACACCCCTACAAGGGTACCAACGCACTGCTGATAAAAGACCGTACAAGTGCCTGGATGGGCATTCAGAGAACACTGGATACTTCCACTTTCATTCCCGGTCAGAAGTACAGCTTCTCCGTTCAGGTGGATTATGAAGAGGGCGATGATTCTCAGGAATTCCTGCTCTCTCTCCAGTATAAAGACTCAGAAGGTACTGTATGCTATGACCACATCGCTCAGGGTTCCACGACCGCAGGCAAGTGGCTCAGACTTTACAACACATCCTATCAGATACCCGCAGGCGCAAGCGATCTCCATCTCTACGTTGAGACCCTTGAAGCTACAGGCAATTTCTATATCGATGAACTGATAGTTGCCAGAGAAGGCGTTAAGTTCGACGGCTCTCAGCCCGGACCCGTTTCCAATGATTATCGCGGAGACGTAAATATGGACGGCAGAGTAAACATCGCTGACCTGGTAGCTGCAAAACGCGGTATGCGCTACGGCTTTGACGCTAAGCTTTCCCAGAAGGCTGCTGATATCGATAAGGACGGAACAGTGAACAATACGGATATTGAGTACATCAGGGACTTCATCCTGAAGAAGATAGACAAGTTCCCGAAGATAGTTAACGTTAACTACGAGGAACTGGCTTCCAGGTTCGGCAATGTAAATCTTGCCACAAGCTACAAGAAGGCTAACGAGAACAATCCTTGTATATCCCAGTATTTCGGCGCCGATCCCGGTGTTATGGAATACAACGGCAGGATATATGTATTCATGACAGACGACCATCTGTTATACAAGAACGGTCAGCTGACCGATATCGAGTACGGCACCATCAACTGCCTGCGCTGCATATCTTCCGATGACCTTGTTAACTGGACAGATCACGGTCTTATCAACGCCGCAGGTTCAAACGGTCTGTGCAAGTGGGGCGGAAATTCATGGGCTCCTACTGCGTGCCACAAGAAGATCGACGGCAAGGAGAAGTTCTTCCTGTACTTTGCAAACGGCGGCAACGGCATAGCTGTACTGGAAGCTGACAGCCCCACAGGTCCCTGGCGCGATCCTATCGGCAAGGCTCTTATCTCCCGTTCGATGCCCAACTGCAACGTTGAATGGCTGTTCGACCCTGCTGTACTTGTTGACGATGACGGCACAGGTTATCTGTACTTCGGCGGCGGCGTTCCCAAAGGACAGGATGCTCACCCCAAGACTGCAAGATGCGTTAAGCTGAACAAGTACATGACAGGTATCGAGGGTGATGTCAAGACCATCGACGCTCCTTATCTCTTTGAGGACAGCGGTATCCACAAGTTCAACGGCAAGTACTACTACAGCTACTGCTCTAACTTCAATACAAACGGCAACCCCTACGGTCTGACTTCGGGCGCTATCAACTACATGGTCAGCGACAATCCTCTCGGACCCTTCACCTACGTTGGCGAAGCATTCAAGGGCATCGGTTACTTCTTCGGCACAGGCGGAAATAACCACCACACATTCTATAAGTTCAACGGTCAGTGGTACCTGTTCTACCATGCACAGTATCTCCAGGACAGCATGGGACTCAAGGGCGGCTACCGCAGCACTCATGTTGATAAAGTCAACATCAATTCCGATGGTAAGATACAGGCAGTTACAGGTACAAAGGGCGGCGTTGCCCAGCTCAAGGCACTTGATCCCACCCAGACAGTACGCGCAGCAACCTTCTCACATCAGATCGGAAGAGCACACGTCTGAACTGGCAATTCCGTTGTTCAGGCAAACAAGGGCAGCTGGTTCCGCGTAACGGGCGTAAACTGTGGTTCTTCTCCTTCGGAGCTGACTATAAAGGCATCTTCCAACACCGGATGCATCATCAAGGTATGCAAGGGCAGTGCTACAGGCACAGCAGTTGCTTATGTTGAGGTCCCCGCAGGTTCATCTATGGATGACATCACAGTACCTCTCCAGGATCTGAGCGGCAAGAACGATCTCTACTTCGTATTCAACAACAATGCATCCGTTGACAGCTGGAGGATCAGCTGATAAACAAACCCCCCTCCCTTGTACAGAACTGCGTTTCAGGGAGAAGCACTCTGAGCGCGTTAAGTACAGTTACATACCCTCCTGCGGCTTTTGGCTGTGGGAGGATTGTTTTTTTAATTCATAATTATGGTGAGGGCGGGAAGTGGGCTGTTCTAAGGATAGAATAGCTGAAAGTGCAGTAAACTCTGACGCAGACTGAGTTGGGTAAGAACAACAAAGCTGATTGTGGGCAGAGTCTCAATCACCGAAGTGCAGTTCAAAATGCACAGCAAATATTCAAAGCGTAACAACTTTAAACATTTATGCTCATGCATTTGATGAAGTGAATGCAAAAGCTATGGAAGCAGTAGCCGATGCTCTTGACATTACAAAGCCGGACACAAAACGCAAGCAGGCATAATAATAGCAGCCACATTCGATACGTCATATTAATACAAAGAAAGCAGGCTTGAGAACTCAGCTCAAACCTGCTTTTTTACTATAAAAAACGCCTTAGTGAACAAATAGTGCACAAATCTAAAAATAAGCAAAAGAAAAAGCCCTGAAACCGCGTAGTTTCGGGCTTTTTAACGGTGACTGTGTCGACCGTGTGGTGCGGCAAACGGGACTTGAACCCGTACGTCAAGGACACACGCCCCTCAAACGTGCCTGTCTGCCAGTTCCAGCACTGCCGCATCTTTGTTATTTATGAGGGACTGAACCAAACATTCAGCTTAATTATTATATCATAACAGGACGGCGTTGTCAAGTGTTTTTGAAAAAAAGTTGGAATATGCAGTGATTTATATGCGGCATATTGATTTTGATATATCTTGCTTGTTTACTGTCCTTGACCGCAAAGACCGGCAGTGTGGTTTGGGCGGGAAGTCTTTTTGCTGAACCCTATTTCGGATGAACCTGCTTTTATCGTTTTGGAGTGGTGAACCCTATTTCTGATACTCCTGCTTTTATCGTTTTGAAGTGCTGGCAAACCGCTCAACGAGCTGTCGCCGTTTCGCTGGTGGACGCGCAGCAATGTATTCCCGCAGAAAGAAAGAGCGTGAACAGATGTTTTGTTCACGCTCGTATGTTTGTTATTGCTGCGCTTTTTTGGGCGGTAGTTTTGTGTGCTTATCGAACGCCAGCTTGTTTTGCTTGTATAGTTTGCTGTGCATTTTGGTTTCGCACTTCGGTGATTGAGGCTCTGCCTCAAACTCCGCAAGCTTTTCGTGAAAAGCTTGACCAAAAGCTTGATACGTTACTTACTTTGCTGTTTGCCTTTGTTTGCTTCTCGGTGGCTGACTGCCCAATGGGTCAAGAACTGCGCACTTCCCGCACCCACCATAATTATGAATTGACCTTAACGTAAAACGACTTCTTGAACACATCTTCGCTCACCCATTTGCCGTTGACTTTCGCCAGCACTACCAGCCTGTATGTCCCGTTCTTGACCTGCGGTGATGTCCATGTGGTTATTGAGCCGTCCAGCTGTTTCTTCACTACCCATTTATTCGCCTGATATACGCCTATACCGTACTTCTCCGCTCCCTGGACTTTACTCCATTTGAAGCCGATCTTGCCGTCTTTCACCTGTGTCTGAACTACAGGATAAAGGTTGGTTGCGGGATTTTTCGGCGTAACGGTGACAGCGTTGCTCACATCCTTATTCCACACGCCGTTCACTTTTGCGAGAACCGCCACTTTATAATTGGTGCCCGCTTTCAGGTCTTTGAGGGTATAGGTGGTTCCCGTACACTCTGCAAGATTTTTCCAGCTGCCGTTCTGATAGCCTGCAACTGCGTACTTTTCGGCACCGCTCACAGCTGTCCATTTGAGTTTTACCGAGTTTTCGCCCGCTTCATAGGAAACTTCGGGATTAGGCACCGAAGCCGTCACAACGTTATCGAAATCCAGCCAGAGCTTAACGTACTTGCTGTCGG
>NZ_CAMHRZ010000099.1 GCF_946187255.1 uncultured Ruminococcus sp. | reverse complement strand
CCCAGCTGAAAAGATATGAGGTGGTGTACAACGACAAGCGCACTCCCGACAGCAATTTCGATGTTTCGCTGATATTCGATTTTGACAGCGTTGAGGATCTGAACACTTATCAGACCTCCCCCACTCATATAGAATTCGGTAAATTCGTGGCGACTGTCAAGGAAGACAGAGCCTGCATTGACTACGAATTCTGATAAAATATGGCAAAGGTCAGGAATTCGTATGTCTGCACCAACTGCGGATACGAAACAAGCAAATGGAACGGAAAATGCCCCGACTGCGGCGAGTGGAACACCTTTGAAGAAGTCGAGGTGCAGGTATCCTCGCGGGCAGCGGGCAAAGCAAAAGCCGCCGCGATAAAGGATATCTCCGACAATATACTGAGCATCAATTCGGTTGATGCCAGCAGCCGTGAGATACGCTATGATACGGGCATGAAGGAGTTAAACAGGGTGCTGGGCGGCGGACTTGTAAAGGGTTCGCTGGTGTTGCTGGGCGGTGAGCCGGGTATAGGCAAATCCACGATGCTTTTGCAGATTTGCCAGACTATGGGAGATGACCATACCATACTCTATGTATCGGGCGAGGAATCCGCAAGGCAGATAAAGCTGAGAGCAAACCGACTGGGTGTCAACAGCGATAACCTTTACCTGCTGGCAGAAACGGACGCTGAGAGCATCTGTGCGGCTATAACAAAGGAAAAGCCCGAGATAGTCATAATAGACTCAATACAGACCATGAGCATCAGCGGGATAAGCTCGGCACAAGGTTCAGTGACACAGGTGAGGGAATGTACCAACCTGTTCATGAGAACTGCCAAATCCGAGGAGATACCAGTATTTATAGTGGGTCATGTTAATAAGGACGGCGCTATCGCAGGACCTAAAGTCATGGAGCATATAGTTGACAGTGTGCTGTATTTCGAGGGTCAGCGCAACCTTACCTACCGCATTCTCCGTGCGGTGAAGAACCGTTTCGGCTCGACAAACGAGATAGGCGTATTTGAGATGGCTGATTCGGGACTGGTGGAAGTGGATAATCCTTCCATGCTCATGCTGGAGGGCAGACCGCTGAACGTTTCGGGAAGCTGCGTCGCCTGCGTTATGGAGGGTTCACGACCGATCATGGCAGAGGTACAGGCACTGGTATCAAAAAGCAGTACCTCACAGCCCCGCCGCACAGCAACGGGATTTGATTATTACCGTATGTCTATTATACTCGCAGTACTCGAAAAAAGGCTGGGTTATTTCTTCGGCGGGTTGGATGTATTTATCAATATCATCGGCGGTCTCAAACTCGATGATACTGCCGCAGACCTTACAGTGGCAATGGCGCTGTACTCCTGCGTGACAGACAAGGTAGTGGAGGAGAAGACGATAGCACTGGGAGAGATAGGTCTCGGCGGTGAGCTGAGGAACATCACCCACGCCGAACAGCGTATACAGGAAGCCGAAAGAATGGGCTTTGAGCGCTGTATACTCCCCTATTATACAGTAAATAAGATCAATACGAAAAAATACAATATACAGATAATCGGTGCAAAGTCGATCAGGGACGCCTTTGCGGCGATCGGTTAATTGTAAATTTTTTGTTAATCTCTTTTAATCTCTTGACTTCTATATATATGTATGGTATGATAGATATGCCGCATGTTTACGGTTTAACAAGAGTGCGTGATCAAGGTCACGTCACCACCGTGCGCAGCGAGTTCATGTAAAGGCAGGTGCATATAAAGATGTACGCAGTAATTGAAACAGGCGGAAAGCAGTATCAGGTCAAGGCAGGCGATGAGGTTTTCATCGAGAAGCTGGACGTTAATGCAGATGAGACCGTTACTTTCGATAAGGTAATGGCAGTCGGCACTGATGCAGGTATCAAGGTTGGCGCTCCTTACGTTGAGGGTGCAACTGTATCCGCAAAGGTAGTCAAGAACGGCAAGGCTAAGAAGATCACAGTCTTCACCTACAAGCCCAAGAAGGGTGAGAAGAGGAAGATGGGTCACAGACAGCCCTACACCAAGGTAGTTATCGAAGCTATCAACGCATAATTTGTGAGGATCGTATGATCGCCGCAGATTTTTTCAAGGATCAGAATGATATGCTGACAGGCTTTCGCGTTACAGGTCATGCAGGTATGGCTGATTTCGGCTACGATGTCTGCTGTGCAAGCGTGTCATCAGCTGTCATGATGGCAGCGAATACCATTACAGAAGCATTCAAGCTGGATGCAGAGGTATCGGTAGATGAAAATGAGATCAGGCTTGTGATGGAACAGGCTGATGAAAACGCGGACAAAGTCATTATGGGACTGTTGATTCATCTGTATAATATCAGCGATGAGTTTCCCGGGCATATCAAGCTAAAGGTCGGCTGAGGCTGACAATCATTACATTAACGGAGGTGTAATCACAAATGATAAAGATCTCTATGCAGTATTTCGCTCATAAGAAAGGTATGGGTTCTACCAAGAACGGTCGTGAATCCGAGTCCAAGAGACTGGGCGTAAAGAGAGCTGACGGTCAGTTTGTTCTGGCCGGTAATATACTTGTTCGTCAGAGAGGTACTCACATCCACCCGGGCGAGAACGTTAAGCGTGGTTCTGATGATACTCTGTTTGCTACAAGCGACGGTATCGTAAGATTTGAAAGAATGGGTAAGGACCGTAAGAAGGTTTCGGTTTATCCTCAGGCTTAATTACGTTTTGACAAGACCCTGAGCGCCTTTGCTCGGGGTCTTTTTTAAAGTTGTATCTTATAAGATACGGCATTTTCGGAGATAATAAAATGAATAATAAGTCAGAACTTCACAGAAGTATGGGAATGTCCTTTTTCAGGATAGCGGTGGTTTTCCTGCTGCTGGCAGGAGGGAGCTTTGCCTATAAGAACCACACGGGTTATACTAAGGTAGAAAAGGTCGGGACTATCCGTAACTGCGATATAAAGATATGGTCGGAGCAGGTCCCATTCAATACCAAAATGGCTTACTATCTGAGTGCGGTAAACAGAGGCGATGAATACATCGATCTGGATATCGACAAAATGTATAACGACGAAGACTACGATATATATGAGGATTCGATAAAAGTAAGCGACGCAGACAAGGTGGTCTTTCAGGGGGAGATATCCTACTCCTATTCACACTATTTCGCGGGCTACCGCGAGCACAGCCTGACGATATACAAAACGGCTGAGGGTAAGGAATTCCCTGTGTATAAGATCGACTGCGACGAAAAAGAAGCAGAGCGTGAATACAGAAAGCTGGATCCTCCGGGAAGATGGTACTGGGCTTACGGAATCTCGGGTGCCATCGGGCTTATGTGCCTGTTCTATTCGATATCTCTTTTCAAAGTGGCGGCAAACTATGCAAACGAGAACTATGAGTTCAAACCGCAGTTCTACGACACAAGTACCGCGTCTGCGATGCTGGATTTCAAGAGGACCAAGTCCATCGACAGAGAACTGAGAGATTTCGACCGCAGACAGGGATTTATAGATACAATGGTGACCCCCGACAGCAGATACGGCAGCCGCGCATTAAAATACAGAGATGAAATGGTATCCATCGAAAGAGATAAGATCGTATCAAAGTATGACAAATGGAAGTAGAACAAGGGTATAACGATATACCTGAACGGAGAAACAAAAATGAATTCAGTTGAACAGATGAACAAAAACCTTAGCCGTTCCTCGGCGAAGGCAGGAATATTTTTTATCGGGCTTGCAGTGTTGGTTTTTTTACTGAAATCTTTCACGGGCTACACAAATGTAACTAAGGTCGGAACGTATGACAACTGCTCGGTGATCACTTACAGCGAGGAATACCGCTCTTCAAGGGGCGGAAGTTACCGTGTATATTACATGGAGATCAGTCAGAAGGTCGATAAAGAGCTGGAAACTGATTTCAGCAAAATATATGAGGATCCCGAGAATTACAATATTTTTGAGGAATCGGAAAAGAACAGCGACGGGGATGTCGAAGAAAAGGTCCTTTTCAAAAGAACAGTACCGTACTTAATGTACAGAAAATTCGACAGCTATGATCTCGATAAGGTGACTTTATATAAGACAAGCTGGGGCAGGATCTTTCCCGTAGACAAGCCTTCCTGCGGCAGAGCGGAAGCCGAAAGGATATATAGGCTGTATGATCCGCCTGTGCTGTGGTACGCTTTTTATGCGGGTAATATCATACTGGGTCTGATACTGCTGTCTGCGGCAAGAAAATCTAAAAAGACAGCTGAAAACTACGACGCGGGCAAAGTATACGAACCCGAATTCAAATTCGATTGTACCGAAGATGCGCTAGTAGGACTGGCTCATGCGAGGATACAGCGTGAAAAAGCCGAAGCACTCAGACAAAGAAGAAGAAGATACGGCAGAGGAAGCTACAGTTCTTTCAATCGTTATTTCGATGACAATGACAGATTCTGATAAGGAGGTCGGAGAATGTTTGTCGATCAGGCAAAAATCTATATCAAAGCGGGTGACGGAGGAGACGGCGCAGTTTCTTTCCACCGTGAAAAATATGTTGCCGCAGGAGGACCCGACGGCGGTGACGGCGGCAAAGGCGGAGATATAATCTTTAAGGTCGATGACAACATATCCAACCTTATCGATTTCCGCTACAAGAAGAAATATGTGGCAGATAAAGGTCAGAACGGCGGCGCTAAGAATTCCTACGGAAGAAGCGCTCCCGACCTGGTGATAAAGGTGCCTCGAGGAACGGTTGTCAGGGATGCCGAAACAGGCAGGATCATGGCTGATATGTCGGGTGATGAGCCTGTCATCATCGCACACGGCGGCAAAGGCGGCAGAGGCAATGCACACTTCGCTACCTCCACAAGACAGATACCGCGTTTTGCAAAACCCGGCTTTCGAGGCGACGAATATACGGTCTCGCTTGAACTGAAGCTGCTGGCAGATGTGGGTCTTGTGGGATTTCCCAATGTGGGAAAATCCACACTGATATCAGTGGTATCGGCAGCAAAGCCGAAGATCGCCAATTATCACTTCACCACACTGGTACCCGTACTGGGTGTCGTTAAGGTGGAGGAAGAAAGATCCTTCGTTATGGCTGATATTCCCGGACTTATCGAGGGCGCAAGCGAGGGTGTCGGACTGGGACATGAGTTCCTAAGACACGTTGAGAGATGCAGACTTATCGTTCATGTGGTTGACGTTTCAGGCATTGAAGGACGCGACCCCGTCGAGGACTTTAAAGCGATAAACAAGGAGCTGGCGAATTTCTCGGAGGAACTGGCGGAAGCACCGCAGATAGTCGCTGCAAACAAGTGCGATATGGCACAGCCCGAACAGATCGAAAGGTTCAAGGAGTATATCGAAAGCAAGGGACTCCCCTTCTTTGAGATATCCGCTGCGACCACTCAGGGAACTAAGGAACTTATATACGCGGTTAGCGAGAAGCTGGCGGAACTTCCTCCCGTCAAGCGCTTTGAAGTGCAGGAGCTCACTAAAGAAGAAGTCGAGCGCAAGAGCACAAACAACAGAGAATTTTCCATCACTGTCGAGGACGGAGTATACTTCGTCGAGGCAGACTGGCTGTATGATATTCTCAGAGTCGCTAATATGGACGATTATTCGTCACTGCAGTATTTCCAGAATGTGCTGGTATCCAGCGGTATCATAAGAAAGCTGGAGGCTATGGGCATCAAGGAAGGCGACACAGTCGCAGTATTCGACTTTGAGTTTGAATATATACCGTAAGGATGATATTATGAAGATCAATATGACAGAGCGTGAAGCAAATCAATACTCCCCTCTTGCGCTGGCTTTTCTGGGCGACTCGGTCTATGAGCAGCTGGTTAGAGAGAGGATACTTCTGGCGGCGGATATGCCTGCAAACAAGCTGCACAAGCTGGCAGTCAGCAGGGTCTGCGCCGAGTATCAGTCGGAATGTGTGAATATGCTCATGGAGCAGGAAAAGCTCACCGACAGAGAGATCGAAGTCTTCAAGCGCGGGCGCAATACTAAGGTCAATGCGCCCAAACATTCCACCATCGCAGAATACCGCAACGCAACGGGACTGGAGTGTTTGTTCGGATTTTTGTATTTATCGGCACAGCTTGAACGTATAGAAGAGCTGTTCAGTCTTTGCTGGTCACACGGCGAGGACGAATTCAATGAAAAGATCAAGGAGTGAATTATTATGTCAGGTCATTCAAAATGGGAAAACATAAAAAGAAAAAAGGGTGCGACCGATGCCGCAAGAGCAAAGATCTTCACAAAGATCGGCAGAGAGATCGCAGTAGTAGTTAAGATGGGTGGTCCCGACCCCGCAGGCAACGCAAAGCTGAGAGATCTTATCGCTAAGGCAAAGTCAAACAACGTGCCTAATGACAATATCGAAAGGATCATCAAGAAGGCAGCGGGCGACGGAGACAAGAACAACTACGAGTCGATGGTATACGAGGGCTACGGTCCCTGCGGTGTTGCTGTCATCGTTGAGTGTCTGACCGACAACAAGAACAGGACTGCTGCCGATGTCCGCAGCTATTTCAACAAGTTCGGCGGAAACATGGGCAATACTGGCTGCGTATCCTATCTCTTCTCCGATGTGGGAACTGTTGTTATCGAGAACAACGGCGCTGATGAGGACAAGATCATGGACGACGTTTTTGAGGCTGGCGCTGATGATTTCAACGTTGATGAAGATGTTATCGAGATCTCCTGCTCGCCCAACAATGTTACATCCGTAAGAGAGTCACTGGAAGGTCTGGGCTACAAAGTGCTTTCCGCAGAAGCTGACAAGATCCCCTCTACTTATGTCACCATCACCGATGAGGACGCAATGAAGAAGATGGGACTTCTCCTTGACAACCTGGAGGACAACGACGACGTTCAGAACGTTTTCCACAACTGGGAGAATATGCCCTCTGACGACGAGGAATAATTAAACTCCTTACTTTTAAAAGCAGTTATCTCCTGTTTCCTTTTATCGGAAGCAGGAGATGTTTTTTCTGATATTTTTACTCATAAAAAAACAGCGGCGATCAAAAGATCGCCGCCGAACTGTTGTTATTACTGATTGTAGTAGTTATTATTATTGTTGTTACTGCCAACGCTCTGCTTGGTAAGATCAACATAGCCGTAGGAAGCACCATTGGGATCATAACCCGCAGCATTCTGAGTGTTCTGAGTATTCTCATAAGCACCGTTGTAACCATTCTGGTTATAGCCGTTCTGATTGTAGTTGTTCTGGTTATAGCCGTTGGGGTTGTAGCCGTTGTTCATGTTGGGGTTAGCGTACATATTGGGGTTCTGATAAGGATTGTAGTTCATCTTATTCAGATTCTTCTTGCAGGCACATACGATAAGTCCTATCCAGCCGAGGAAGAAGCCCCAGAGGAAGCCCTTGTTGTCACTGCCGTAGTAACCCTTGCTCTCGCAGACCTTCTTGCAGATGAATCCGAAGATCACACCGCCTATCAGACTGCCGATGATCCTGCCTACCCAATAAGCACCGGATTCGCTGCTGCTTGAGTACGATAAGATTGTCATAAACTCGTTCATTTGCATTTGATATCTCCTCCTTATAATGCAGGTTCTTTAACTCTTTCCTGCTTAAATATATTATATATTATTCTATTTTCACTGTCAATATTTTTCATGACGAAAATTGTCAAATTCGTAAATACATACAAATTTCATCACCCAACTTTATGCACAAGTGATTTAATTTACAATTTCATGTTTTAAATATTCACAATTGAGAAATATAATTAAGCGTCAGCCGAACAAATAATTAAAATAGCCTATTGAAATTGTGATAAAATTGTGATATACTATTATTACCGAACAGCAAGATTCGACAATTAAGGAGGATGTATTATGCCAAAATATTGTTCCAGCTGCGGGACTTCCAATCCCGATCATGTTACAAACTGCGTCAACTGCGGCGCTGTCCTTGATAATTACAATCAGGTATATCCCGTAAATCAGGGCGGATACACACAGCCCTACAATCAGCAGTACTCACAGCCCTATTCACAGCAGTATCCTCAAGCCTACAACGCGCCCTATAATCCGCCGACAACTATGGGCGGCTGGTTCGGGTGGTTACTGCTTTGCAGCTTTTTCCCGATAATCGGACAGCTCATCATGCTTTCCTCAAAGGATGAGTCCGCAAGAAATTTTGCGAAGGTACAGCTTTTACTCGCTCTTATAGGTATTATAGCCTTCGTTGTGATCGTCGTTGTTTTCGGGGTATCACTTAGCGACATCTTTAATTCCTGACACCGAACGGGCGGATCCGTTGCTTGCTTTGTTGTGTGGCGAAGTGTGTTTCTAGGTGCCCTTTGATGCTGTAGGCAAAGGTGTGTGTCCTAACGCCGGACGGGCGGATCCGTTGCTTGCTTTGTTGTGTGGCAAAGTGTGTTTCTCGGTGCCCTTTTCCTGTATAAACTTCACAGGCACAGCCTGCTGCCTTATTTTACCAAAGTTCTTTACTTTTGAAGGAAGATGTGTTATTATTATATTATAACGACCGAAAGGATGATCTATTCTTATATGGACTTAGCTCTGATAGCGTTGCTGCTCATGCTTTCCGCGGTGTGTTCGGCTACCGAGACTGCTTTTTCCTCCTGCAACAGGATAAGGCTGAAAAAAATGGCTGACGGCGGCAGCAAAAGCGCTGCGAAGGCTCTGAAAATATGTGCTGATTTCGACAAGGCGCTCACCGCGATACTGATAGGCAACAATGTGGTCAACATTGCATCGTCGGCACTGGCGACCGTGTTTTTTACAGAGAAATTCGGCGCAGGCAGTGTGGGCATCGCAACTGCGGTAATGACTGTGCTGGTGCTTATCTTCGGTGAGATACTGCCCAAAAGCCTGGCAAAGGAAAACTCCGAGAGCTTTTCCGTATTCATGGCGGCACCGCTTTCTGCATTTATGTTCATAATAACTCCGCTGATCTGGATATTCGCGGGTATCAAAAAGATAGTGGTTGATCTTGTCGGTTCAAAGAAAAAATCACCTTCCGTGACCGAGGAAGAACTGAAATATATCATCGAGGAGATCGAGGACGAAGGCGTGCTGGAAGAACAGGAATCCGACCTTGTAAGATCGGCGCTGGACTTTGACGAGATAACCATAAACAGCATATTTGTACCACGTGTAAGCGTTGAAGCGGTGGAGATAGATGACGATATCGAAAAGATAAAGGATCTTTTTCTTAAAACCAAGTATTCACGTCTGCCTGTATATGAAAAGGACATTGACCATATCGTAGGTGTGATACATCAGTCGGATTTTTTTGAGATGTATGTTTCAAAAAGCAAGAACGATATCAGCAGGATAATAAACGAACCGATATACATTACCGAAAGCAAGAAGATCTCAGAAACGCTGAAGATCATGCAGAAGGAAAAAGTCCACATGGCGGTGGTGCTTGATCAGCACGGCGGAACGGCGGGTATATGCACCCTAGAGGATATCATTGAAGAGCTTGTGGGTGAGATATACGACGAGAGCGATGAGGAGGATACTTCCTTTGTAAGGCTTTCGGAGAAGTCCTGTGAGGTATCGGCAGAGCTTTCCGTCTCCGATTTTCTGGAGCGTTTCGGCATGGAGGAAAACGACATCGATACCGAACGCAATTCAGTCGGTGGCTGGATAATGGAGCTGCTGGACAGGATACCAGAAGAGGGCGAGCGGATATTCTCTCCGCCCTTTGAGATGGAGATCCACATGCAGGATGAGCAGAAGATCGGCCGTGTAAAAATAACGCTGACCGATGACTAATAATATCAAAACGCCTTTCGCAGCAAACGAAAGGCGTTTAATAATGCTTATTTTCTCTTTGCGGAACTCTTTGTAACGTAAACGTAGCCCTTGAACGGTGCCATCAGCTTTTTGAGCATGATGTAATGGGAGTTGTACGCATAGGGTGCAGTCTCCTCATAGGTCGCACAGACAAAGTACCAGTCACCGTCGGTGCCATAATTATAGGTATCCATAACGTAATCCTTGCCGTTTATGGTCACCTCGCACCAAAAATGCTGCCACTTGTTGTCAAGGGAATTGCCGCGCCAGCCCTGTATCACTCTTGCGTCGTAGCCCAGATACCTCATGACCGCACAGAGTGCTGAATTATACTGTATGCACTGACCTGCCTTGTAGTTGAAGCAGTTATCAACGTGTGATCTGCCCCAAATCTCGCTGTATGCGGGACCGTGAATACCGTCTGCATAGCTTACGTTCTTGTTGAGCCACTGAACGGTGTAGTCGATGAATTCACCTGTAGTCATGCCGTCACGGAAATGCGCATCAACAAATCTCTTTATAGTCGCAGTATCGGCAGCGGAAACAGTTATGAGCTGCTTCGACTCGGTGTCGCCCTGACGGTTGCACTCATAATAAGTGTTCTGCCCCGGGTTGAGCTTTACGCTGTCCAGTCTGTCGATAAGGTACTGACTGCTTCGGCGGAATGCGAAATCGGGCGCGGTCATTACCGATAATTCGTCGGAATAATCACCGTACACTATTTTACCGTCGGCATCGGTCTTGTATGTCCTGATCTTTACGGCGTACTTTGTTTCAAGCTCCAGACCCTTGATGTCACAGCTGTTCTTTTCGGGATCGGTTATCTTTGATGCCAGCTTCCATTCGCCGTTAGCCTTTTTGTAGTATACCTCATAACCGCCGCATTTTACGGTATTCCAGTATATACTAATATAATTTGTATCCGAAGAAGCGTATGTTATTGCAGTCTTGGGGGGCTTTGCGGTGGCTGATATCTCATTGCTCCTGCCGCCCATGATGCGCTTGCCGCCCGACTTCTTATATGCAACCACATAATACTTATACGAAAACTCGGGCTCTATCTTCTTGTCGGTAAAGCTGGATGCCATTGCGGTGGAAGTGCCTATCCTCACCCACGCAGGCATATTCTTCGACCATCTGTAGACATAGTAGCCCGAAGCACCGCTGACCTTGTCCCAGCTGATGGTTATGTCTTTTTCGGTGCTGGTATAACTGCTTTTCGCAGTCGGGGCTTTTAAAGATGACTCCCCCTGTGCGGATGCAGTTACCGCAAACTGCTGCACAGCAGTATCGGGAAGCACGGAAAATCCCGCACCGAAAGTTACTGCCGCCATGACTAATGCCGCTGTCCTTGTTCTGATATCCAATATGATCACTCCCATTATCTGCATATAACAATAAGAAATGTATCAGGCAAACGATAGATCGCTTTTGACCTGCAATAGTTATCTTATAAAAAATGTCGTTTGCTATAAATACACACTAAATAATATACAACTTTTTCACATATTTGTCAAGCAATAATATCCATATAATGGCAATG
>NZ_CAMHRZ010000098.1 GCF_946187255.1 uncultured Ruminococcus sp. | reverse complement strand
GTGATTTTCGGTTGGTATTCTCCCCCAGACATTTCATATGCCTTAACTGTATCGCACAACTCAACGTTGTACAATCCGCCTGTAACGAACCGTTTAGCGCCGTAGCTATAAAAATCATCCCCCGAATAATCCACGGTGTAGTATATAACAAAGTTTTCCATATCGTCAAGTGTCTTACCCGAAGCGGCAAGGGCTTTTACAAGTTCTTCCTTGGTGAGTTCTGCTTGTTTGTCTTTCGAGTATCCGTAATAACCGAGTTCATCATAGGTCGTTTTGCCGCCCTTTTTAACGTCTATCTCGCTGCCGTCATTCAGCACGGCGCAAACTCTCATGTCAATGGTGAGCTTTTCGGCAAGCTCCGCTGTTTTTTTCCTGTTGAAATGATATTCAACGGGCGCAGCTGACGAGCTGTCGGGGCGCAGCGAGTCGTCAAATATTATGGACGAATCCCTCCACTCCGATGAAGTATCATACTCGTAATAAGAGCTGTCGTTGTTTGCATAAGCTACACTGTAATTGCCGCGGGGCAGTGCCGTCCCGCCGCTGGCGATCAGCAGCAGTGCCGCTGCAAAAGAGATCATTTTCTTCATATAGTACACTCCTTGATTTTGCTATATCGAGCAAGAGGATACCTTTATAGGGTATCCTCCGTCTTATCATACTTCTGCTATAACTTCTACTTCAACAAGAACGTCCTTAGGCAGCTCCTTGACAGCCACGCAGGAACGTGCGGGCTTGGACGTGAAATACTCGCCGTAAACGCCGTTGAAAGCAGCAAAATCGCTCATGTTCTTCAAAAAGCAAACGGTCTTTACCGCCTTGTCGATGGAAGTGCCCGCAGCTTTCAGTACCTCGCTGAGGTTCTTGCATACCTGATGGGTCTGCTCCTCGATGGTGGAAGCCTCAACATTGCCTGTTGCGGGGTTGATAGCTATCTGTCCCGAAGTGAACACAAGTCCGCCCACTACCTTTGCCTGAGAATAAGGTCCGATCGCATCGGGTGCTGTTTTGGTGTAAACTGTCTCTGCCATAATTGATTACTCCTTTGAATATGATTGAACATTTATAAACGCGGCTGATGCCGTGTTATTGCCTTATAGTTGTTATGCCCTTTATGTTTTCTCCCGCCCGACCGCAGCAGCGGCAGCAAGGTTTATCACGCTGCCCGCAGCGTAAGCCGCAAGATCGCCCCATGCAAAGCCTGTGCCGATGATTATGGCGATAAGGCTGTCATGGGCTAAGCCCAGAGCCTTGTAAAGCCCGAAATACTGGGAAACTTCCACCGCACAGGCGAATACGAACAGTATCAGCGGGAGAGTGCGGGGAAACCTGTCGGTGAATATGCGCACGAAGAAATACATGGCGGGCATGATGAGCACGTCACCGATGTATATGCGGACAAAACCGTGTGCGTACATCCCTATCAGTATCTCCGTGATGAGCAGGACTGCGAAAACAGCCGAATATATCAGCTTTCGTTTTTTTGTCTGTTTCATGTGCATATCCCTGTTTATACAGTATACAGCTTCTGTATCCTGTCCTTGTTCCTTGATACGAAGTCTGTTCGGACAAATCCTGTCTCTTTAAGGGCGCGGGTTATCATTACCTTTGTGAGGTCGGGCACATCGTCCGCTGATACGGCTTCATTTGCATCCACCCATACAGCTTCACTGTTTTCCGCGTTGTCGGAACGGGCTTCGCCGCTGATATACTCTGCGGTGAACACGCTGTACCAGTCCTTGTCACTGAACCTTACGCCTATCAGCTTTTCAGCCTTTACGGTAACGCCCGTTTCTTCCAGTACTTCTCTTTCGCAGGCGGCATCGGGCAGCTCGCCGCTGCGTATATATCCACCGGGGATTATCAGCATACCCTTGCCCGCACCATAGGTGTGCCTTACCAGCAGCACCTTGCCGTCCTTTATGACGACTGCCGCCGCAGATTTGCCCCAGTCGTTGTCCTTTTCGCTTTCGATACTCATACTATTTATTAACTATCTTGAAGCCCTTAGCTGTCAGTGCCGCACGGATATCGCGGATGTGGTTGTAATCTCTTGTTTCGAGCACAAGTCTCAGCAGGCACTCGGTGATGTCGCTGTCTTCGCTTGCTCTCTCGTGGTGGATGGATACAACGTTCGCACCGAGATCGGCAATAGTTGCGGAAACGTCCTTCAGCTGACCCGGCTTGTCTTCCAGCTGTATGGTGAGGGTGTCGGAACGTCCCGATTTCAGCAGACCTCTCTTGATGACACGGGAGAGTATGGTAACATCGATGTTGCCGCCCGAAACGAGACATACCACGTTCTTGCCCTTGATATCGGGTATCTTGTTGAACATTACAGCCGCAACGGAAACAGCGCCTGCGCCCTCTGCGATGAGCTTCTGCTTCTCGATAAGGTGCAGTATTGCCGAGCTTACCTCGTCATCGGTAACGGTTACTATGCCGTCAACGTACTGCTTGCAGTACTCAAATGTATTCACACCCGGTTCCTTTACCTGGATGCCGTCTGCGATGGTGTGTACGCTGTCAAGACGGAGTATCTTGTCCTCAGCTATGGACTTGACCATAGAAGGTGCGCCCTCAGCCTGAACGCCGTATACCTTTACGCGGGGATTGAGCTGCTTTACCGCGAAAGCCACGCCCGAGATAAGTCCGCCGCCGCCCACGGGCACAACGATGACATTTGCATTAGCCACCTGATTGAGTATCTCCAGACCTATGGTGCCCTGACCTGCTATGACGTTCTCGTCGTCAAAGGGGTGGATGAATGTATAGCCGCACTCGTCGCGCTGGCGTATAGCTTCGGCATAAGCGTCATCGTATACACCGGGGACAAGGCATATCTCCGCGCCGTAGCTGCGGGTAGCTTCCACCTTAGATATAGGTGCGCCGTCGGGCAGGCAGATTATGGAACGGATACCGTTCTTGGCAGCAGCCAGTGCCACACCCTGTGCATGGTTGCCCGCTGAGCAGGCGATAACTCCGTGAGACTTTTCCTCATCGGAGAGCTGTGAGATCCTGTAATAAGCGCCCCTTACCTTGAACGAGCCTGTGATCTGGAGATTCTCCGTTTTAAGGAAAACATTGCAGTCGGGATTGACCTGCGGAGCAGCGATGCAGGCGGTAGGTCTGATGACCTCCTTTAAAACATTTGATGCGTCGAACACTTTATCCAGTGTAAGCATAATGATTGACCTCTTTTCAAAAAGTTCTAAGTTTCCGAAAAAAACTTTAACTTATATTATATCACTAAGATGTGGGATTGTCAATATTCCGCAAACTCTAAAAACGCTGAAAAAAGCGGATAATTCGGGGAAATGTTTATGTAAACAGGATACTCATGAGCGCAGTTGTCAGCTATTGACAAATGTGAATAAACGGTGTATAATATTAAATACTTTGTAAACATAAATCAGGGGAGAAGATCAACTATGAAAAACAAACGCTTAATCTCGGCTGTCACCGCACTTGTGATGATGGGCATACCCGCAGCGACGAATATAAGCTGCTTTTATGCACCTGCGGCTGTTACCGCCTGCGCCGAAGCCGCTGACAGCAAGGAACAGCATATATGGGACGGCACTGCGGATACTTCGTGGTACTACCGTGAGCATAACGTTGTTACCACACAAAATGGCGATGAGACACAGCAGCTCCATATTTTCAGCATCAGCACGCCCGAAGAACTGGCAGGACTTGCCGCACTGGTGCGCAACGGAAATACTATGGAAAATACTGTCATTAACCTGACGGAGGATATACAGCTGAACGATGTGAGCGACTGCGCCAACTGGGATACCAATCCGCCCGCCAACAACTGGACAGCCATTGGCGCTCAGCCCGACTGTGCGCCCGGTGTTGACAAATGTAAGGAGTTCAAGGGTATATTCAACGGCAACGGTCACACCGTTTCGGGTATGTACAGCTATAATTACAATTTCGCGGGACTTTTCGGCAACGTGTCGGGTATGGTCAGCGGTCTGAATGTAAAGGACAGCTATGTCAAGGCGGTAAACGTCAGCAACGGCTTCAAGGGCAAGGAGACTTCAAACTATAACTTCTATCCCATAGATACCTGTGCAGGCGGCATAGCAGCACGCGCCTGCTACGGTTCGGTGATAGCGAACTGCGAATTTGACGGCAAGGTCTATGCAAACGGTTCATGCAAGAACGGATACGGTACGCACGGCGCTTTTGCGGGCGGTATCGTGGGTATGTATGCGGGGGACTTCGGTGGGTTCCTTAACAAGATAGCAGGGATGTTCGTGTTTGGCGGAGTGCTGGTCATATATGGTGTGCCTGTATATATCATCCCCGATGATGTATTCACCGCATGGGGCGGTGTGTACAACTGCGTAAATCACGGTGAGGTGATATGCGAAAACGGCACTGATTTCACCAACGGTGCGGGAGGCATCATCGGTTCGGAAACGATAGCTTCGGGCGCACAGGGCAACAGCACCCTTGTGATAAAGAACTGTTTCAGCGACGGCAAAATCAGCAGGAGCGATAAAGATTACGGCGCGATAGTCGGCAATCATGCACCCACCCATTTTATCGCTCATAACTTTGCAGAGGTGAACTGCTACTACACCAACTGCGACAACAGCAGCTTCCACAACAAGGGCGTAAACTACACCGAAGCAGGCATGACCGTTCAGGAGGTAGCTGATAAACTGGGCGATGGTTTCAAGTGCGAGGGTGGCATGATACATCTTGCCTTTGATAACGGCACGACCGACCCGACTGACAGCGAGACTACCTCCGATGAGAGCGTTACCGTAACAACGGAGACATACACCGATGAAAATACACTGCCTGTAAATGTCACAATGCCCGCCATCGAGATAAGCGGCGGTGTAACTATGCGCAATTTCGGCACAGTGGCTGTACCCGATTCGGTGACAGTTTCCTGTGAAAGACCCGACGGAGTAGTCGTACTGGATTACGAACTGGCGGGAGACCCCGATTTCACTGATGTTTATTGCATAGACACCAAACCCATCGGGATAAAGTACGAGCAGCTTTCCTACGGCAAGACCTATTATGTAAGGGCTCGAGGCAGGAGCAGAGAAGACAGGAACGATCCTGCCTGCAATTACACCGAATGGAGCTATATCTCATTCACCCTTGAAGACCCCAACCCCAAAGGTATAAAGGGCGATATAAGCGGCGACGGAACGGTGAATGTCTCCGATATCTCCATGCTCGCCGCTCACGTCAAGGGCATCAAAAAGCTGTCCGATGCAGCAGCTGCCGATCTCAACGGCGACGGCAACGTGAATGTCACCGATATTTCAATGCTGGCGGCACACGTTAAAGGCATAAAGAAACTCGGCTGATGAGCTGTAAATAATAAAAGGACTGCTTCGCGGCAGTCCTTTTTTGTCAGTATTCAAATTTCGTGAATGACACTTCAAATGTGCCTTTGTCGGTGTATACAACGTCGATATCTTCAACATCGTAGATATCATTATAATAGATATGGAAACTGATACAGCCGTCACGCCGTACTGTGAAGCATATTATCGGCATGGTATCAAGGAACAGATCTTTTGACATCAGCATCCTCTGCTTCTCGCTCATCACAAGCCCCGATTCATCGGCAAAATAGTCAAGTGCTGCCATTTTTATCTGATAGTCGATATCCGTTTTGCGCTCCATGATATACATGAACTTTTCCAGCCCGCGTGTGATATCGTCAGTGCCGTCCTCGTCGCATTCTATGCAGACATCACAGGGGTCGTCGATATCGTCGTACCAGTCCACATAGCCCTCATATTCAAACTGATTATACTTTATGCCGTTGAAGTACAGGGGTCCCCAGGGGGTGTCTATATGAGGTTCTTCGGGCTCCTGCGGCTTTTCCTTTTTCTTGAACAGATTTCCAAAAAGTGACATTGTTATTTCCCCTTTCCTGCCTGTGTATTACTTGCAGAAATGTTCTATGTATCTGTCGATACAGCTTTCTATGGTTTTTACAGCTTCCTCCACGTTCTTCACATCGTCTATAACGGTATCCTTGTTCTCCAGCGCCTTGTATACCGTGAAGAAATGCTTCATCTCATCAAAGATATGGTTCGGGAGCTCGCTTATGTCCTTGTATACGTTGTAAGTCGGGTCGTTGAAGGGTATGCAGATTATCTTTTCATCCGCAGCACCGTTGTCCATCATCATTATCATGCCAATTGGGTAGCAGTCCACCAGCGACATCGGCTCCAGTGTCTCGGAACACAGCACCAGCACGTCCAGCGGGTCGCCGTCCTCAGCGTAGGTGCGGGGTATAAAACCGTAGTTTGCAGGATAATGGGTTGAGGTATACAGTATCCTGTCCATTTTCAGCAGTCCCGTAGCTTTGTCCAGCTCGTACTTTACCTTTGAACCTTTGGATATCTCCACCACAGCCGTGAAACTATTCTTGGATATCGCTTTTGGTGAGATGTCATGCCATATATTCATATCATCATCCTCCGTTCCCTGTAAATATTTTACTGATCTTCCGCGAGATACATACCAACTTCTTCCAGCGCGTCGGGTATATCGTACACTGTCTCGCCCTCCAGTTCCACCGCCGAAAGGCTTCCGGGATGCTCCCCGGAAAAGCTCTCCCACATGGAATAGGGCTTTTCGGTAAGCTCTATTCCCAGTTTTGCCAGCAGTTTCTCGGCTTTGCCCGTCTTCGGGGTACACAGCAGGAACTCCTGATAATCCCTGAAATAGACCTCTTCCGCCGTAACGTTGGAACCAAAGGCAAAACGGCTCAGACCGTCATGTATCAGCAGTTCGCCGTAACGCTTCATTATCGCCCTTGCCACTGCCTTTGTGCAGTTGTCCAGATAGTATACATCGTATTCCTCACCGTCGCTGCCGTCCTTCGGCAGTTCAAGACAGAAGAATATGGGCTCGTCCGCCAGGTCGATAAAGCCATCGGTCAGCTTTGCCATAAGGTCTGCGCTGACTATGCCCGTGAAGCTCTCGCCGTCACGCCTGTATCCGCTTTTCATATCCTCCGATGCGGGTGCTGTGACACCCTGACATAGTTCAAAAGCCATCGGTACTCCTCCTTATGGTCTGTCAGCCGACGTAGTCGCTGTATCCGTTGTCGTATCCCTCTGCACTGCTCTCATCGTAGGCAGTGCTGCTTTCGTCATAGTATGCGCTCTCAGCGGCAATGCTGTTATCAGCAGTGCTGTCGGCAGTTTCCGTCTTCACGGCACCCGCCTGAATAAGATCGTTGTTTATCGCCTTTATGCTCATATCGTTTGAACAGGTGTTCACCGATACTGCGAACAGCAGGTCGGTACAGCCCACTGCGCGGCAGAATTCCACTGCATTGACCTTGAAGTATCTCAGGTCGCATACATATATCTTCTCAAAGCTGTTCGTCAGGAAAGGCACCAGCGCATTGCCGAAGCTGTCCTTGAATATCACCAGCGTCCTGCCGTTGGATACGGAGGTATCGATCTCGGTGATCTGTTCGTCGCTGCCAAGTATCGAGTAATAGCAGTCGCTTCCCTGTGCGTATTCGTTGAACAGACTGCCATCTTTGCCGTTGGCGAAGTGTGTGTCGTATACCTTCACGGTATACATATTATCGGGCTTGTAGTATACAAAGGTATCGGGGTAAGCGGTCAGCTCGCTGTCTTTGCTGCTGTCGCAGTAAGTCCCCGTGAAGCCGTATATCTCATAGCGCCAGTAGTAATCCAGTGCGGTGTAATCCACGCCCGCTTTGTCCGCAAAGACTTTGCCCGCATAGTAGGCACCCAAAGGCTGCCAGCGGTGGTCGGTGCGGGAATAGATGTATTCAGCGCTGTGTTCGCCCAATGTATCGTAGATATCCACATTGACTATGCTTTTCAGCTGTGATGCCGCATTGTCGATGTTGTCCTTCTGGTCAGCAACGCTGTCCTTGAAATTGTTGGGCAGATAGTAAGCCGCCGAAGTGGGTATCGTCATGTTGTATATGTTGATATCGGGCATAGCTTCCTTGTACCTGTTCACAGTCTGCGCATAGCGTGAGCCTGTCTCAAAGTTGCCGTAGAATGCGCCTGCCGCCCTAACTTCGTTCTCCTTGCCGAATACTATCACATCATCCGCAAGAGCGCCGTCATCCAGCTTTTCGGGCAGCTTTACCACTTCGTTCTTATTGTCCTCTGTCTTGCTGCTGTCATCAGCCTGAGACTCGGTCTTTTCGGGCTGAGAGCTTTCCTCTGCTGCCGAACTTGTGTCCTCTGCGGGCTTTTCGGTAACTGCGGGTTTCACCGCAGCCGCAGTCTCGGCACCGTCGCCAATGCCCTTTGCGCGGTTGTAAGCCTCACCGAACTTTTTCAGTTCTCCGCGGCCCGGAATGGTATCCGCATAGAAGCTGTCTATCGCCATGACGTACTCGCCCGTCAGGTAGCTGTCAAGGTTAAATCTGGGGAAATCCCTGTGTTCGGCGTTGGCGCTTTCGATATAGCCGTTGTCACGATCCATGTAAAGCAGTGTGAAGAACAGCACGAACACCACTCCGAGACACATTATGCAGTTGATGAACTGGAATTCCAGCTCGTGATGACGTGGCTTTTTCTGCTTGACGGTGCTTTTTTTCGATGTAGCTTTATGTGTGGTCGCAGATTTATGTGAGGATGCTTCCTTATGTGCGGGACGCTTGATTTCGCGGGTGACGGGCTTGACGCTGTCGAATACAGCTGTGGGTCTGTCAGTGCTGTCCGTTTCGTCCTCACGGTGTTCTTTGCCCTTTTTGTCGGAACGCACCTTATCTATCGCAGAGGAGAAGTCATAGGCTTCTTCATCGGGCTTTTTCTGTCCGTTCTGCGTGTCCTGTACTGCGTCTGCGGTAACTTTCGCCGCAGCATCGGCAGTATCCTTTGCATCGTCTTTTATGGCTTTGACTGTCTCTGCCGCTGTTTCCTTTACGGTCTCCGCTTTGACCTTTGCGGCATCGGCTTTCTCAACTGCTTTGAATGTGACTGTCTTGTCCTCTTCCACCGCTTTTGCGGCGGGCTTTGGTGCGGGCTTGGGAGCCTGTTTCTTTTCGGTCTCTTCGGCAGAAGCTGTTTTCATCTTCCACACAGGCATTTGCAGCGAGATGGTGCGCTTGTTGGGGCTGTCGGGGTCTTCTTCCTCACGGTAGCCCGACATATCCACCGTTACCTTCTGCTTGTTCACCCTCTGCGGAACGGAGCGCACCATAGTGTCGCCTTCGTTGTCCACCCTCACCACAAGTTCCTGCTTGCGGGGCTTCTCGCGGAGTATCGGCACTACCTGATCCTCGGGGATATCATCCGATGCGTTGCCCACCATCTTTCCGAGATCGGGTTCGGGAGCCTCTGTCATAACAGGCAGCGGCATCACGATATCATCGGGCAGTTTCCTCTGTGCAGGCTTTTCCTCTGTTTTAACGGGCGGTGTCTGCATACCTGTGTAGTGTGTTCTGCCTGAAAAGGGCGGTGTGACGGTGCTTTTCTGCTGCGGCACAGCTGTCTGCCTTATGGGAGGTGCTGTCTCTTCATCGCTGCTGTCATCTATCCACACGCTCTTTTTGGGTTTCAGCACAGGATTGTCCGTCCACACGCTGTGACTGCGCTTGCGGCGGTCAGCCCTTATCTTATCGACTATCTTGTCATGTTCGGGGGTCGCTTCGATGTGAGGGCGGTAATCCTTCGGGGTGAAGCTTTTCAGCTCCCTTCCCGCTGCGGGCTTTTTTATCCTTGCAGACATGGGTATATCCTTATCACCCATCTTTACGCCGCTCAGCGACTGTTCATACGCCTTTGAAAGCGCTTCCAGATCAAATGCGGGAGAGCGCTTGTTATCGTTATTATTATTCATTTACGCTCACCTGCTTAAAAGTTGAAATAGAATACGGGGTCGCTGCTGCTGTATATCAGCATAAGGCTGCCTGCCAGCAGCAGTACAGCATTGCATATCACGCCCGCCGCCTGATAGATGTAGGCACTTCCCGCCTTGCGGAAAGCCTTTTCCTTCAATGCGGGGATAACAGGCAGAGAAAGCACTGCCGCCGCAATGAAAACGAATATGTTCCCAAGTATTATACCTGTTGTACGGCTGTCTGTGAATGTATTGCCGTTCAGCCCCGCAAGGGCGGAGAAGAACTTCTCCAGCTTGGGCAGGCTGTTGAACCAGAACAGCCCCACGCCAGGGAGCATAATCAGCTTTGAGTAGATATGTCCCGCAAATGCAGGCATTTTTTTCATGCGTTTCTCACCGATGGCAGTTTCGAGCAGTATGAACAGGCACACATAAAGCCCCCATATAATGAAATTAAGGCTCGCACCGTGCCAGAGTCCCATCAGCAGCCACATGAGGATAATGCCGAGGTATGTACGCTTTTTGCCGAACATCTTCATATCCCGCACATAGTCGCGGAAGAAGTCCCCGAGGGATATGTGCCATCTTTCCCAGAAATCCGAGACTGATATGCAGGCAAAGGGGTAGTTGAAATTTTCCTTGAAATGGAAACCGAATACTCTTCCAAGACCGACAGCCATATCCGAATAGCCTGAAAGCTCGAAATAAAGCCAGAGTCCCGTCAGCAGCAGACCGTACCAGCCGCCCAGCACCGTCAGCGCACCAAGGGCGATGTCATCACCGCCGAAGTCTCCGAACAGGGCTGTCACCGCGTGTCCGAGACTGTTGGCTATCAGCAGCTTTTTGCCGAGACCGCGTATCAGCTGCGAAAAGCCCTCCGAAAGGTCTTTTATCGTTATTTTGCGGGCACCCGTTTCCTCACGGATATCCGCATACTTCACAACGGGTCCCGCTGCCACCTGCGGGAACAGCGAAACGTACATGAGATACCTGAGATAACTCTTTTCAGGCTTTATCTTACCCCTCAGGCAGTCGGCGTTGTAGGATACCGACCTCAGCACATAGAAGGAAAGCCCTATGGGCAGTGCGAGTTTCGGCACAGTGAGCCCCACACCCGTAAAGCTGTTCACCGTTTCGGTGATAGCCCCCGAATACTTGAAAAGCACCATAAGTCCCGCATCGAATAATAGCGACCAGGCGAATGCCAGCTTTGCGGATATTCCGCCTTTACCTATCACCTTTCCGCTGAGATAGTCGGAAAGCGCTGCCACCGGCAGTATCAGCACCCACAGGGGCTCGCCCCATGCGTAGAATATCAAAGAAAAGACCACAAGCACAAGGTTGCGGACCGTTGCATTGCGCGTGATGAAATAGCATATCAAACACACAGGCAGAAAAAAGTACAGAAAAAACAGATCTGTAAATACCACTGTCTATTACTCCCAATCATACTAAGATACCGAAAATAACTGAAATTCGGCCATATACAATATATTATAGCATACTTTTCTGCAAAAGTAAATATACTGTCTGCCCTTTTGCCGGTAAGTCACGAGCATAAAAACT
>NZ_CAMHRZ010000097.1 GCF_946187255.1 uncultured Ruminococcus sp. | reverse complement strand
CGCCCTTGTAGTAGGTGCAGGTCCACATATCCTTTCCGAGATAATCGGTGGGATCATCTCTTACGGCAAAGGCACGGCATCCGCCTGCGCAGGCATTTTTGAATTCGCACTCCGCACAGTCGGGATTATGCTCCATATAATCCTTGATGCTGTAATTTATCAGCTGCATATACAGCGTGTCCTTGTCAAGTATCTCTTCAAGGGGAGTATCCAGCATATTCGGGAATTTTTCTTCTATCGGCAGACCTATCATGGACATACAGGGCAGCACATTGCCCACAGGGCTGACATACATACTCTTTCTGACGTTCCCGCGTTTCTCCATGAAAGACCGCCAGCGTTCGGGCGCATCCGAATTGCTTTCACAGCTGTATGTCATGACTGTGTCTGTCTGTGCAAAGCCGTGTTTTCTGCACACAGCTTCAAAGGCGTGAAAGTTCTCATGGCTGTCCTTTATGCTGAGTCGCAGTGCCGTATCTTGAGTCTCTTCCGACAATGCCGCCACCAGAGTATCAAACACGCCCATCCTGCGGTATTCCGGAAGTGTATAGGCATAAGTGATGAGCAGCGACTGTGTATCATACGCCGCACATATATATCCTGCGGGCTCACCGTCAATATCGGCTGCCAGCAGCACGCCCTTTTCCGCTGCCTCCTTCGCGCACATATCCGCAAAGCCGCTCCTGTGTTGGTGAAAAGTCAGCAGAAAGCTGAGCAGAGTTATCTTGTCTACATTTATCATGGCTTCACACCCGTCAGCTTTACTGCTATGTAATTGCCCGCCATATCGAACCCCGAAACGATGACCGATGAGCAGGGAGTGCCTTTGAACGAACCGTTCTTTATGGCTGCCGCCGCAAGACAAACCGAAAGCATATACGAACAGCCGAAACTCTCACCGAACAGTTTTTTCGGTGCATACAGGGGAATATCCCCGAAGATATCTCTTATGCTGTCGGCTTCGGCATCGTCGAACCATGTGCCGTTTGCCGCTGTGAATATGATATCGGCACTGTATGATAGCTGACGATATACCTTTTTTAAGGACTCTTTTATATCAACCGACTTTTCAAGCAGTGGACATAGACCGAGATTTGCGGATGAAAAGCCGCTTATCTCACAATAGGTTAAATCTGTCATTTCTGTACCTTTTCCAAAGGCAGCGCCTTCGGAAAAGGTACAGCCGGTGACAGTATCTCTGCCTGCAAAGGAATTCAGCAGTTCCTCCGACCATTCCTCTGTCTCTCCGCAAAGCATAGTATCAGCTTTGCCCATTTTGAGCAGCAAAGCGGCATACTCCAGAGGGTCGCCGCCCCTCAGCATCGTGTCCTCGCCCTTGATACTGTTGATCATGCACAGGTTCCCGAGAGCGGAGTTGGCAACGCTTTGAGAAAACAGCGAAGGGCTGCAAAGCTGTGGATCTCCCTTTTGCACCTGATTGGAAAACTGCCTGTTATACTCGACAGAACCGAAGCCCGAAGCCATCACAGCGCCTATACGGTAAGGGTCGTTGATCTCGGTATTACTGTCAGCAAGGGCAAGGTCGGCAGCAGATACCGTCAGCTTTGCATAGCGGCTGGCACGCCTGAGCTTTGAACCGGGTACAGTCGATGTGAATTCGATCTTCTGACCTTTGGCGGTGAGATCCTTTTCGCCCGCAAGCTCCGCAAAGTCCGCCGATGTACAGGCAGTTTCGGAAACAGCCCCTATCCCGTTTATAAATACTCTCATCATCGCTGCTCCCCTTCATATCTCTTTACTATCGGCGAAGCACTGCTGCCGCCGAAGGCAAAGCTGTTTGACATAGCATAGTTTATATGCAGGTTTTCTCGCGGCATGAACATATCACTGCCATCTATGGGCTTTTCAAGGTTGGGCATTTTGATCGGTCTGCCGCTGTTAATGGAAATTATCACGCTTGCAAGCTCCACCGCCCTCGATGAACCCATACAGTGACCGATAAGTGCTTTTGTCGAGGACATATACGGCATTGATGCCATCCCTGCAAATATCATATCCGCCGCTTTTTTCTCCATGCTGTCGTTTTTTTCGGTACCTGTTCCGTGACCGTTGATATAATCCAGCTTGTCGGCAGAGATACCTGCGCTGTCAAGAGACCTGCTTATGGTCTTTACGGCTTCATTGCCTTCGGGTTCGGGGCCGGTGATGTGATAAGCATCGTTGCCCGATGCAAAACCCACTATCTCACAGTAGATATGCGCTCCTCTTGCCTTTGCGTGTTCAAGCTCCTCCACCCGGAAAAACGCGCCGCACTCACCGATATTTATGCCATCTCTGCTTTCATCATAGGGCGAACATACATCACCGCTCATCGCACGCAGCACATTAAATCCATAGGCTGAGAGCGGCGTAAGCGGGTCTGCACCGCCGACTACCACCGCATCACAAAGTCCCGCGCCGATAAACTGCAGTGCCATGCCCACAGCGGTAGTACCCGATGCGCAGGCAACGGAACACACATCAACTGCCCCCTTTACACCGAACAGCTTCGCCGCGTAACAGGCGTACTCGTTCATATCACAGAGACAGTGCTCCTCTCTGCCCTCCGACTTAGCTTTACTGTAACGTGAATAATAGTCAGCGTCCGCCATCAGTGTGCCGAAGAACATCCTGCATTTTCCGCCCGGTGAGCTTATATATTCGCTGTCGAGCCCCGCATCCTCAAGCATCTGATTGCCTGCTTTTTCGATGAGTTCAAAACAGCGGTCATCCGTTTTCAGGTCGGCTTCTCCGAATTTATTGGTAGAAAGCCCCTGCACATACCGCTCCTATGCCTGTGATAACGACACGCCTCATTTCTTATATATTATACCACTAACAATCTAAAGCGGCTATTGCCGATCCGGAACATTTTAATATTCAGCGATTTGCAACAGCTTTGCCGCAAAAGATCGTAAGTTCATACAAAAACAGCTAATGCATCAGAAGCTGCGCATTAGCTGTTTGGTGAAAACTATATTTCAGCCGATCATTCTAACAGATCGTCGGTGTTGAATACATTGGGGGAAAGCTGACTGTAGGTCACGCTCTTTATGGTGAAGCCGTCGCGTGCTCCGCCCTCATAATAATCGGTGCCTTCGGAAAGCGGCTCATTGAACACAACAGTGTACTCATAGTTCCCGTTAGCGTAGGTAAATTCACCTTCAGTATCCGCAATAGTCCAGCCGTTCAGCTCAAAACCCGCACCTTCAAAATTGCTGACTGCGCCGCCGACGAATTTATCAAGCTCATCCTGAGAAAGTATGCCCACCTTCATATCATCAAATCTTGCGATCTCCAGATCTTTACCGAGTTCAAGCTCCTTCTCCTTGTAATCGTCGGCAAATACATCAAGATCATAAAACTGCTGGAGCAGATCGGAAGGCATATTTGCTATAAAGCGTGCGCATATATCATCATTCTCAACGACGCAGATAAACTGATTGCCGAAACAAGCTACATTTGGATCATCACCGGCAACTGCGATAACGTCACCCATTGTCTTGAAAGTCACACCGTTGTACTCAAAGTCTCCCTCATAGGTCACGGGGATGAGCTGCTCGGGAGTCTCCCAGGAATCTGAAAAGGGGTCTTCATCGCCGGTGGATACCTCAGTCTCGGATGCGTCAGTATCTGCGTCAGCGGTGGTCGCAGGCTCGGTCTCGGCAGCAGATGTTTCTGCGGCAGCGGTAGTGGTGGTAGCCTTGCTGTCATTCTCCGCCGAACTTCCGCATCCTGCCATAAGTATTGCTGCTGCGGCTATCGCCATAATTGTTTTTGAATATCTCATTGTAATTTGCACCTCATTTTCAATTCTTCTCTTTATATATCAATAAACTGCACGATCATCCGCCATTGTGGGATAGTTTATGCCGTTCACTGCAGCAGAACTGTCCGCCTTTAAGTGTTCGTGGGCAGTTCCGTAAAGAGAAAGTTGTCCGTTACATTTTTATCCTATTATAGCATCAAACAGATGCTTTTTGCAAGTTTGAGATTCGTCCTGTCAGAGGATATCCCAGTACTTGTTCTGAAAAGCCTTCATTGCGCGAATAGGGAGTCAGGTTCAGCTTGAAGAATATATAGTCCACCCAAGGCATAAATGCGTCTTCCTTTGAAAGTCCCTGTTTCTTCAGCTCTGACAGCTTTGACTTCATTGACTCAAAGCATGGGTCTTGTTCCAACTCTTCAAGTGTGCCGTGAGTGAACTGACTGCCACCGGCAGTTTCGTTCAGATCATTCAGAGCAAGTTCGATATCAGTTGACATTATCATAACCTCCTTCTTATTACTCGCTGTATACCGAATTTTGTCTGTGCCCTTGACTATACAATGACGGCTCTAAATCAGCTTTTCGATGACTATCTCTGTCGATTCGCTATTCAGCCATACCTTGACATCATCCGCCACCTTTGCGATGATAGACTTTTCCAGCTCGTCCCAGTTCTCATTCGCGCTGTCAGCAGGAAGATTACTGCGGTACGCCGTAAGTGACCACATACTTGCAGCCATTGCGGCACCGCTCTGCATACCGCTGCTGCACATACCCATGCTGTACCAGCCGTCGGCTCTGGGGTCGGTACCCTGATACACGCCTTCGGTGGATTGCTGTACGCTCAGGCGGAACATCTCTCTGATCTTGCCGAGTATACCTCTGGCGCTTTCATTCTCGCCTGTGGTGGCAACGGAAAGTATCTGCTCCTCCTGCTTGCTGTTCACCGCCTTTTCAGCAGTAATGCATATACGGCAAAGCAGACCCTTGTCGGTCTTTTCGCTTTCAAGCCACAGTTTGGCTTTGAAATTTTCCATTATACCGTTTACCATGCTCACAGCTTCTTCGGTGAGCAGACGGATATGAAGGGCGCTTTTGTCCTTGATATCATTGTATTGCGAGAATTTGTCCGCAGCTTTCAGGATATCGTCCTTGCCCTGAAGGTCATCGGTGATGATCATAACTTCTGTTTTCACTGTGAGTCCCCCCTTACTTTACGGTAAGGATATCTGAAAAGCCTGTCACTTCAAATATCTCTAAAATGTCCTCGCTGCATCCTGTCACTATCATCTCGCCCTGCTTGTTCATAGTCCTCTGTGCAAAAAGCAGCACACGAAGTCCCGCCGAAGAGATATACTCCAGCTTGGAAAAATCAAATACCAGCTTTGCAACGCCGTCTATGCTATCCTTGACCGCCGTTTCAAGTGCAGGAGCTGTAGTGGTATCCAGCCTGCCCTCAAGCTCTATGGTCAGTGCGTTCCCGTCTGTTTTCTTATTGATGTTCATGGTCATTACTCCTTTCGATAGTGTTTGATGTACAGTCACATACATTTTCTTACACATTAATTATACAATATCACAGCGCAATTGTCAATTAAAATCGGCAGTTACCTGTCAGGAATAATTGATAATTCAGTGTTAACCCACAAATTTCTTAACTTCGTTTTGTATATTATTCACTATTAAGCATAACTATTTAACTGAATATCCCGTTCCCGAGATCGGCTATCAGCCGTTTTCGGCATCAAAACGCACCATATCATAAGGATAGTACTGCTCATCCCAAAGATCGCTGTCATCAAATCCCTGCCTTTTGGCGACTGCACCTGCTTCAAAGCACCAGTAGCCGTAATAGAGGGCATCATCCGTTATCTTGTGGGTGTCATACCACGAGCTTTCACGGCTGCCCCTATACCATCTGCGAAGATATTTTATGAGGGCTTCCCTGTCGTTATGTATGATGCAATCTGCTAACTTACGGTAGGAACGCGGGAAAGATAATTTGCCGTCATGATCACTTTCGGCACCCGAAAGGACAAAGTCAATAAGATAGTCGTATGTGTCGCTTTCCATGAGTTTTACCTTGATCTTATTGAGTTTTGCGCTGTCAAGCCCCAGAAGATACGCCAATGATGCAAAACACAAATTGTCCTCATAGATACCGCCGTCCCACGATTCGCAGAACAAGTCAAGCATATCTTCAAAATCCCGCTTTATGGCTTCAAGGTCATCTCCCCTTGAATACTCAGCGATAATGACACCCAGCTTTATCAAAAGTATCTCATCTTTGATAGAGTCTGTCCTGTCCTCTTCGATTTCGCCATCTGCAAGGCTTTGCTCAAACATCTGTATGTCTTCCAGTTCCTCTTCGATAAAAGAGTCAAAGTATTCCTTAGTCCTTAGTTTGTCTCTCATGTTCGCTCTCCTAAAAAATTCTGTGGTCATGATCTCATATCTTTATCCTTATCATCAGCCGATCATCATAATGATCAGCCGTGATGCTTCCACCCATACGCTCAACGAGCGTCCTTGCGATAGAAAGTCCCAGCCCCGTTGAATTATGTGCCGCTTCCACCGTATAAAAACGGTCAAAGAGCTGTTCCACCTGAACGGAGGAAAGCTCTTTTGCGGTATTTGCAAATGTTATCTCACCGTTATCGCTAAGCGTTATCTCCAGATCTCCGTCACTGTACTTTACCGCATTGTTCAGAAGATTTGAGAATACTCTTTCAAGGTCGGAGCTGCTGATGTTCCTGACAACACGGGTGTCGGTGATATTTATCTTCGGGGTGATGCCTTTTTCCGTCAGCACAGGATAAAAGCTGCCGATGCTTTCCGCCAGCAGCTGATTGACAAAAACTTCCTCCCTGACTGCTTCTCCCTCATCCGAAACTATCACCGAATAACGGAAAAGTTCCTCTGTCAGCTGTTTCATGCTTTCAGTGCGCTCTTCGATGGCGCTGATATATTCTCTTATCTCGGAAAGTTCATCAGTTTTCCGTATCATATAGAGATTGCCCGCAATGGCAGTCAGCGGTGTGCGGATATCGTGGGAGATGTTCGTCACCGCATTTTTAAGCTCCGTGTTGCCGTGATGATATTGAAGGTACTCCCTGCGCAGTATCTTCAATTGTTCGTTGATGCTTTCGGCAAGTCGGCACATATCTTTATCGCTTGAAGTTATGGTTATACCCGTATTGGTGTCGGTGTGAAGTCTGTCGGCAAACTCATCTGCTATCTCACGGGCTGATTTTTTCAGCGAATATATCTTTATGCTCATGGCGATGACCATTGCGGCAAGTATGACGACAATACCGTAAACCATAGTTTTCTCCTTTATTTCAAGTCTTTCCTTCTGAATATCACCGAACCTGCGGCAGTCAGCACCGCACCTGTGAGTATGAGTACGACAGCGTCATATTTTCCCTGCCGTTCAATTTCCGACTGCGCGTCGAAGTCTGCCTGTACCGCTTTTTCGGGATAGTGTATGTATCCGAAATGGCATATATTGTATGATCTGGAAAACGGGTCGGCTTCATGTTCGATATCAACAAGTATCTTCGGGATGCCGTCGATATACCAGGGATTTCTGACTGACTTTTTTACGGCATACACATTGCCGTCCTCCGTGTGTTCAATATCCGTTTCCATTATCTCGGCGGGTTCGGTGTTGTAGTAATATCCCCTAAGAGCGGGATTTAAAACCGCAAATGCCAGCATAACAGCCATCGCCGCCACCACCCCGACTGCGCGATTTGCGGCAAGCATCGTCAGTACGGCGGAGAATATCCCCCATACTGTGAAGAACAGCAGTATCTCGCCCAACAGGAACAGACACGAAACAGGCGGCATAGTGAAGAAAAAGCTGCCTGCGCATATCACGGTCGGTATCATGAATACCATATCGCAGAAAAACGCCATGACCGCTGCGGAAACTATCTCGGAAAGAAATACCGCTGTTTTCCTGTGACCCGTGTACAGCTTGTTGCGTATCGTGCCATCTGAGAATTCACGGCCTGTTTTCAGCGAAACCAACACCACCAGTACCCATGTACAGCATTTGAACCATATATCGTACAGCGGCGACACCAGCCATACGGATCCGTTGAAGAAATGATCAAAATCCGTGTGGATGAACACCCATTCCGCTCTGCCGTGAATGATACCCAAAACAAGGCAGCATGAAAGCGCGACAGCAAACAGAGGACTCTTGAAATACCCGATTAGGCTTGCTTTTATCAATTTTAACATATCCCGCACCTCTGTCTATTTCAGGTCTTTTTTTCGGAAAAGATATGTGCCGGACCCTGTGGCTATCGTGCAGTATCCCAGCATTTTGAAAATATTGAAGTTTAGCAGATCTTCCCTTTGCTTTCCTTCTCTTAAAGTATTTTCATCCGCATCCGTCTCATCGAGAATATACCCATAGCCTGCCGTATCGACCATACCGTACATCGGATTGACTGTGTGTTCTATCTGTACCAGTGTTTTTGGGAAGCCCTCTATATAATAGTTGTTCACACATTCCTGCTGAGTTTCTTTGACCGTTCCGTCATCGTAGGCAGTATACAAAGTTACCGTACTTATTTGTGGCTCACCGATGTTGTAATAGTATCCCTCCGTCAGCCCCACCATGATATAGAGAACAAAGTGCAGTGCGAATGCAGCCACCACACCTAACGCTCTCTTTGCAAATAAACAGGTGACCGCAGCGGCGAATATACTCATCAGTTCAAATGTGAGAAACATATCTATGAACCATTTCACGGCGGAAAAAGTCGGTATCGCACTGAAAAAGAATCCCGCACCGATGGCGGTGGGAATGATATCCAGAAGATATATGACAGCAGTCACAACAGCCGCCGCTGTGACTTCGGACAGAAAGATACTTGCTTTTTTGTGTCCCGAAACGATCTTGTTGCGTATGGTGCCGTCGGAAAACTCCCTTCCCACACACATTGCCACCAGAACTATCGCTGCCCATATAGCAGTAAGCATCCACATATCATCTGCGGGACAATTGATGACAGTACCCACCTCATCCCTGAAATTCATGCAGTAGGCACCGCCGCAGATACCCGATGCCAGACTTACGACAGCCGCGATATAGGTCAACGGACTTCGCAGGTACTTTATCAGCTTTGCCTTTATCAGATCACCCATTGCTCCCACCTCCCACAAGTGAGATGTAGTAGCTTTCCAGACTTTCATCGTGTTCGCTGACAGAAAGCACTTCGCAGTTTTCCTTTGCCAGTGCAAGAGTCAGCTGTGAGATATTCGGCTTTGCATAAATATCTGCCTGCGTATCGTCAATTATCGTGTAATCATAGCCCATATCATCAAGAACTTTTGAAAGCACAGTGGTATCAGTGACGGTTATGCGCATACACTTGCGACAGGCGGCATCAAGTTCTTCAGCGCTTATCTCACGGACGATACGCCCTTTATCTATAAAGCCGTAATGGGTCGCTATCCTTGCAAGTTCATCCAGGATATGGGAAGAGATGAGCACAGTTATATCCCTTTCGCGGTTGAGTTTCAGTATCAGCTCGCGTATCTCGATAATGCCCTGTGGGTCCAGCCCGTTGACAGGTTCATCCAGCACCAGCAGATCGGGATCACCGCAGAGAGCGACTGCTATACCCAGCCGCTGACGCATACCCAGAGAGAAATCCCGCACTTTCTTCTTCCCCGTATCTTCAAGACCCACCAGCTTTAAAAGCTCGTCGATGCCGTCATATCCCGGCATACCGAGAATGCGGTACTGCTGCCTGAGATTGTCCGCCGCTGTCATATCCGAATAGACCGACGGCGTTTCCACCACCGCACCCATCCTGCGCCTTGATCGTGATATGGCTTTATCGGTATTCTTCACCCCGTAAAGCTCAAATTCTCCGCCCGTAGGCTCCTGCAGTCCGCACACAAGGCGGATAAACGTGGTCTTGCCCGCACCGTTTTTGCCCACAAAACCGTATATCGCCCCTTTCGGGACGCTCATTGTCAGACCGTCCAGCGCATTGAAATTCTTATAGCGCTTACAAAGTCCCTTAGTTTTCAGAACATACTCCATCAGGTATCACCTTTCCTTTCTGAAAACAATATATAATAAAATGGTTAAGAAAACAGTTAAGATAACAGTAAAGAAATAGTTAAGATTTTGCAGTCAGCATGAAACCTATCCCCCACACGGAAGATATATACTCTCTGCCCGTGAGGGCTTTCAGCTTTTTGCGCAGATTGTAGATGTGAATTTTCAGCGAATCCTCTGTGCAGTCGGGAGTATCTGCGCTGATGCGGTCAAGTATCGTCAGCTTTGCCACCACCTGTTCGTGATTGGTCATCAGCAGTTTCATGATGGCAAATTCCGTCCTTGTGAGCTTCTGCTCCTTGTCCCCCGCACTGATGATATGCTTGTCCGTATCAAGAGTTATCCCGTCATATCTTATAAGGGAACTATCGGCAGACCTCTCGTTCTTGCGAAGCTGCACCGTTATCCTGGCCAGCAGTTCCCGCATATCAAAGGGCTTTGTGATATAATCGGCGGCACCGCCCGTAAGCAGTTCCACCTTGTTTGTGATATCGGCTTTTGCACTCACGACTATCACGGGGATATCCTTTATCTGCGGAAGGAGCTCCTCACCCGACAATCCCGGAAGCATCAGGTCGAGAAGTATAAGATCGGGCTTGCGGGATGATAACAGCATCAGTGCTTCCGTCCCCGAATAGGCTTGTGATACCGTATAACCCTCCGCTTGCAGGGCTTTTGAAACTATATTGTTGATATGTGCATCATCATCTATGATCAGTATGTCAGGCATAGATCCACCTCGTTGTTTTTTATTATTATATCATTTAATCAATCAAATTGCAAGTGGGGAGATGTGACTATCACAGGGATGAACCTGCAATGCTCTTAGCACAAAGGCTTGAATTTTTGACCATATAATGGTATAATAATTCTGTTTGATGACACAATATAGCGGAATTTTTCCGTTCTATGGTCTTTCGTATATGGCATTAGTTTTTACAGAGGTGTATTATGAGCGAACGTTTAAAAATATGTATAAGGTATGTTATTGTGATGATCGTGACCATCGCGGTCGGACTTGTTTCGCGGAAGGCCGCATTCATACCCGAATGCGTCGGTGATGCGCTTTGGGCTGTGGTGGTCTACTGCTGCTGGCGGATAGTCCTTGTTAAGCGCGACCCCCGCATCGTAGCGGCAGCCGCCCTTGTGACCTCCTTTGCAGTGGAATTCTCGCAGATGATAAGGTGGGAATGGCTGGTGAGATTCAGGTCAACTCTGATAGGTCATCTTCTGCTGGGACAGGGCTTCACACCGATCGACCTTATCGCTTACACGGTGGGTATCGGTGCCGCTTTGGTTTGTACGATGATCATCGAGAAGAAAACTCAGCCGAACAAGAAATAAAGGCGTTCAGCCCGTTTTTCTGAATGATCGGAAGTTGCTTCGGGGAGTGCGATTTATCATATTTAAAAGAAGATAAAAGCGAGATGCGCCACCGTTCCGATCTGCTTGATATGATAGTTTTGAACTGCTAAACAAGCGAGTATTTATCAAAAAGATAGTTCTCCTCATCGCGGGAATCATTCCCGAACTCGTACATCATTTTTTTGTCCTCATCAATGAGAACAAAGCCTTTGCAGTCAGGATCAATGTTATTCCACAGACCCGTTATCGCCTTTTCGGTGTCAAGTAT
>NZ_CAMHRZ010000096.1 GCF_946187255.1 uncultured Ruminococcus sp. | reverse complement strand
CTGAGGTGTTCTTTTTTGCAACCCGGGGTTTTGTTGGTTTACGGGAAGCTCCTTTCACAAAAAAGCGCATCTCAAAAGGGCAGAATGCCCCTGAGATACGCTGTGTTTACATAATGATTTCAAACCGGCGCAGTTAGCCTGCTGTGCAAGTAAAGCGCATCTCCTCATGACGGCAGACCTTTTGATGAAAGATCTGCACTCAGCAAGAATTTGAATTTCTTGTTAATAAGTATACCACAAACAGCACATGGTGTCAACGATATTTGGTTAACGGAATGAAACTTTGTGTTATATCAACAATGAGGACATGACAGATATGGTCATTTCGGAGATGTGCATCCTTACGAATGATGTTTTAGGTATTCATTTGCAGCCTCATCCACTGCTTCAAGGCGTTCACCGTCGGTGGGATGTTCCGCTATCCGCTTGATTTCCGCAGTTATCCTTTCATCCGCTGCAGACCATTCCGAGAGAAGATAACGGATGATGTTTCTCTTCCATTCGTTGTCAGTTTGTTGGGGCTTTAGCAGGTCGGGCAGATACTTTTCAACAGCACGCCGATGTTTTGAAAGCACCCGCACCATATACGAAGATACTGTCCAGTTCATATCCTGTATCCATTCAAGCAGAGGGGGTATCAGCGCATCTATCTCATCATCGCTCAGCGCCATCAGCTTTTCAAAGGAAGATATATCAAACTTATCCTTAGGTATCAGTTCGCTGTTCATCATCGTTAAGCCGCCTTACAGTACCTCAGAACCGCTGTGCAGTGCGATCAGCTTATCGCCCATGATAGTTTTCATAAGCTCGAATGCGGGTATACCTGTGCAGTGTCCGCTGTAAAATACGGTGTCCATTGTGGAAAGTTCATGAGCGGTCTCCAGTATTACCGCTTTTTCCTCGTCGGTATGCTCGCCGTCCTTTTTCATCATGTGAAAGCCTGTCAGCACACAGTCGGGTGCGCCGCCGAATATCTCACGGTATCTGTCCAGTATATTGAGTATCCCGTTGTGGGAACAGCCCGACAGCAGCCAGTTTTTGCCATCCTGTCTTATCACAAGGCACTGCTCATGGGCAAAATCATCGGGGACTTTTTCGCCCTTTTCCAATCGGGTAAGTTTCAGGTTTCCCTGCGGATAGCATCTTCTGCCCGTGATACCGCTGAAAAGGAAAAGTTCATCGTCTATCTCGGTATCTCCGTCGATGTACCATACATTCGGCAGTTCGGTTATGGCCTTATCTATCCCGATATAGCGCTCTCCGTTGAAATGCGGTTCGGCGGCTCTGCGCTGCATTATGATCTGTGCGGTATGGTTTATCTGCGAAAAGGGTATTATCCCGCCCGAATGGTCGTAGTGTCCGTGACTGAGTACGACTGTATCCACAGCGGAAAGGTCGATGTCCAATACCTGCGCATTTTTCACCACCGCATCCGTCTGCCCGCAGTCGAGCAGCAGCTTGTGCTTTTTTGTCTCGATATACAGCGAAAGTCCGTGTTCTGCGATACATCCCTCATGACCGCAGGAATTCTCAACAAGTGTTACTATTCTCATTTTGTTTACCTCTTCTTCGTTCTAAGCTGATTATACAGATCCATTTGCGTGTGATCTCCGTCAAAAGGACGATGCGCCGCAGGTCAGTTTTCTTCCATTTTGAATTCTATCTCGGGATCACCCTTTTTTCTCATTTCAAAACCCGTTACAAAAACGCTGTCATTCAGGATATATACTGAACAGCGATCTGATGCGAGGACTTTCTCGGGCAGCTTGTGCCCCACACCTACGGCGCAGGTCTGTCTGCCGCTGTGAGTGAACTCCACATTAAGTATCGTGCGATTCGGACTATTATAACTTTTTCTGCCGCCCGTTCTTATCCTGCGGTATGAAACTATCCTGCCTTCCAGCTTTTTGCCTGCGGTCATTATCTTTCGTACTCGTCTGATCCGCACTGTCATGCTGAGCCCACCGAGTAACAGCGGCGCGGAAAACAAGACAGGGTAGTAGTAAAACTCTTTCAGTACACTCAGCCACTGCACGCGACCATCGGAGCCCACAAGCACGACGCAGGTAATGACAGCGATGATAATACCGATGATATAAGCCCCTGCTTCGGCGGCATGGCAGCGTGCAAAGCTGAATTTATATCCTTCCAATGGATTTGGTATTACTTTGAATTTTTCGTTCTTCATATTCTTCTCCGATAATTCTGTCAGTCGGCAGTATGCATCATCCTACCTGACCACCGATGAATGACTGTAGATATAGAACTCCTCCTGACTGGGCATCCACGCCTTTTCCTTGGGCGGGAAGGTCTTGTCAAAATCTTCCACAGCAGCCGTATCTTCGCAGCAGTCGGCAGCGGTGCTGGGGATATACATCCACTTTCTGCCGTCAAGTGCGCCAGGTACGAGCTCGCAGACAAGCAGGGCAGTAGGGAAGTTGCCGTCCACCACGAAGCTGACATTTTTCTTCTTGCAGCTTACAAATCCTCTGCCGACATAGTTGCCGGGATTGCCGAAGTTTATATTCACATCGTAACCCATCCTGCGGGCTATCTCAAAGGTGTGCTCTATCAGCAGCTTGCCCAGCTTCTGTCTCTGAAACTCAGGCGCTACACAGAGGGGACCGAAAGAAACGATCTCCTTTCGTTTGCCTTTTTCATCTTCGAGCCATGCCTTTGTATACATGATGTTACCGATTATTCTGCCCTCCGATTCAAGCACGAAAGCAAGTTCAGGGATGAAATCGGGGTGACTTCTCATTGTATGGATATAGTAATGCTCGTCCGCACCGGGCTTGTAAACGTTCCAGAATGCTTCGCGAGTCAGTTCTTCCACTGCACGGTAGTCTTTTTCTGTTTCGGGTCTTATTATAATGTTGTTTTCCATGATAGTTCTCCTTAGTTCTGTATTTAATTTTGTTTGATATTCGGCATTTTGTAGATGAAAACTCCCTTAGCCGCCAGCAGCAGGAATACCGTCACCGCCGCATAAGGTACTCTTGATATTATCAGAAACAGCACAGCCGCCACACTCAGCAGAAGGGATATCACTGTGAGGGTATGCAGTCCCTTTTCGGATTTTCGCTGTTCCGTGATCACCCTTGCAGCGCCGACTGCGACAAGAGAAAGGAACATTATCCAATATATGCACAGTATGGCAGTATGCGGGTGAGTGTAGCTCCACAGTGTCACGGAGCCGATATGTCCGTCACGCTCATCGGGGTACAGCGGAAGAAGTATGAGCATTATCGTCATTATGTCGGCTATGCCCAGCAGCAGGCTGTATATATGCCTGATATTTGAGGAATTCTCGTCCTTTGCGGCTGTGATGAGCTCCTCCGATGATAGCAGATCGTCTATCGTCACCGAAAAGAACTTCGATATCTCTTTGAGCGAGTCGATGTTCGGATAACCCCTGCCCGATTCCCATTTCGATATAGCGGTGCGGGAAACATACAGCTCTTTCGCCAGCTCCTCCTGAGTGAGCCCCCGATCTTTTCTCAGTTCCTGCAATTTTTCGTGAAAATCCATCTATTCCTCCGTGTGTTTTTGTCCCGTCAGCAGAACGCTGCCGTGATAGATAAGATACAGTCCCGCACTTAGCATCACCGAACCGATGATATCCGTCAGCCAGTGAACGCCCGCAACAGTTCTTCCCGTCACCATAAAAAGAGAGAATGCCGCCGCAAAGATATCAGTGGCAACAGTCATACCTCTGCGCGAGAGCCTGCTGTGTGCCTGAAAACTCATGGTAGGCATCACACTCAGCACCAGCAGTGTCGTAGATGAGGGATAGGACGCTTCCATACGGCCGTCTATCGGTATCGGGCGGTAGTTTATGGGTATCATCTCAAAGATAAGATACCCCAGTATCACCAGTATGTAATACACACCCAGAAGTATGATATCCCTGTCAACTTTCAGCAGGCTCCTTCTTTTGATAAGCTGTATAAGCCCAAGGACCCCGAAGCCCATACACACCGCTATCGGCACAAGTCCCAGCCAGTCGGTGACGGTGTATATCCACATAGTCACCCCCGTGACATCGTGGAACCATACGTTCAAACGCGCAAACCCGATATCCGTCCCGTTCTGTCCCAAAGGCTGAACATCTACTGTCTGTATCAGATAAGTCCACAGCGCAAAAAGTGCCAGAATTATCCCTCCCGCAGTTAGGATTTTCTTTCCTGTTTTTCCCATTATCCATGCTCCTTTCGGTATTGCCTTTCGGCTGTCCTCAGGGTAACATGGGCGGAGAAAAAAGTAAAGGATCTTATCGTCACATTGATGATACGGATAGTGTCATCGCGTAAATACGCGGTTTCAAGCCGCTGTGCTTTTTGAAACGGGCAAAGGTGAACTCGGGCTGAGATCACATAGATTATAACATAACCATGAACAAAAGTCAATCATTGCCGGCTGAACGGAAGAAGAAAACAGTGAATCCATGTGCATGAAAATGATCGGTAACAGGCGCAATTTTACGCTTGACATTCATGCGGCATTTTGATATAATTACATTGTATATCCTACTGTGAAGTTTGAAAACCGTTTTCCCCGTATATCGGTAAAAAATGTCAATGCGCGAATGCTTGACGGATAAAAGGGTATACGGTCGGGCGAAAGCTGACGCATCCTATACGATCTTGGCAGACGGTGCTGTTTCAAGCCCGAAAACGATTTGTTTTCGGGTTTTTATCATATATTGCTATTATCATACCAAAAGTGCCTTTCGCGGTGCTTTTTAAATAACTACAAGGTGGAAAGTATGGAGAGAGAATCGACCACAACTCAGATCGCACTTTTAGAAGCGCTGAAAGCGTCACTGTTCGGGACAGAGCCTGTTTATCCCGAAGATACCGATTGGGCGGAAGTCGTAAATGAAGCAAAGGTGCAGACAGTCATGGGGGTGATAAGCCCTGTGGTGCCTGTCACGGACGAGATCACCAACATCGGTATAACCAATTACAGTATGCTTCTTTATGAACAGGATAAGCTGGTAAGACTTCTGGATAAAAATGGTATCCCCGTTGTGATACTCAAAGGCTTTGCGGCGGCAAAGTATTATCCAAAGCCGCATCTCAGGTCGATGGGCGATATCGATATTCTGGTGCCGAGAGACAGGTTCTATGATGCTGTGTCTCTTCTGGAGGCGAACGGGTTCGAGTATAGTCACGGAAAGGGCGATGACGGAAAACTCGGCGTGGATTCAAGGCATATTGGCTATATGAAGGACGGTATAGAGTATGAGCTCCATCATCATTTCAGTTCCAAAGGCTTTGATATAGATGATATCCTTGAAAAGGCGATAGATAAAAGAGAATATGTAACTATGAACGGATACAAGGTGCCAATGCTCCCCGATATCGAAAACGGGCTTGTTCTTCTGGGACACCTTAACCAGCATCTGGTGGCAGGAAATCTGGGTTTTCGTCAGCTGGTAGACTGGGCGGTATTTGTTCACAAGGTGCTGAATGAACAGCAGCAGACCGAGCGTTTCATGTCTCTGGTGGAAAAAAGCGGGCTGAAGAAGCTGGCGGCGAACGTGACATTCATGTGTACCAAAGAACTCGGACTTTCCGATGACTGCGGCATCGCACAGGGTGCCGATCCCGAAGTGTCGGATATACTTTTGTCAATGATATTTGAAAGCGGCAATTTCGGGGCGAAAAACGGCGGAACGCCCCATGACAATAATGAGTTGCTCGTTTCGGACGGTATGTACAACATAAAGAAAAACGGCTTTTTCCCCTATTTTCAGGACATGGGACTCAAAAGGTGGAGCCTGTGCAGCAAGTACAAGTTCCTCAGACCCTTTGCGTGGATATACGGCATCTTTCGTGCTGTAAGGCTTGGTATAATTTCCGAAGTCAAAACAGGAAGTTTCAGGAAACAGATACACGAAGGCAGTGAAAAATACGTTCTGTATGAAAAACTCGGCATAGAAGCCAGCAGCACGACCGTCAAGAATGACCATTGACGCACTGCTGTTTGAAGTTGTACAAAAAAACACCCGCATCGACTGGTACGGGTGTTTTTTGCTATTCTTTTCCGCTATCGGCAGAAGTCTCTGAGGGTGTATCGTCAGCGGATGAGATATCCTCTGTCTTATCCTCATCGTGTACGCTGTCATCGGTGGGTTCGGCAGGTTTGCTGTCCTCTTCGGAACTGTCTTCGCTCATGCCGCTGTCGGCATCGATTTGTTCGTCGTCCTCCTGGGCTTCCTGCGAATAGGATAACTGCACCTCGCGAAGTCTTCGCACAATGCCGTAAAGTCTGTCGGGGTCGAACGGTATATCCGTATACAGTACGAAGATATAAGGTCCTTCGGGGGTATAGACTATGCCGCAGTCGTTGGTAGCGGTCTCATCGTTATAGGGGTCGCCGTCAAAGAACACGGGTGCGATATAACCATTTATATCCAGTCCGTCCTCCCAGCCCGATTTCGACTGTACTTTGAATTCGTGTCCCAGCTCGCTGCCTGTGGCGGAATAAGCCGAGAATGTGTAATAATCCCCGAACCACGCATCCTGCGAACCGCTGTTCAGGAAACGGTATACCAGCGTCCACATTTTTATCATGTCCTTTGCGCAGGCGTTCTGCGGGTAGGGCATATAGGTAAAGGACGTATCTACTCCTGCTTCATCGCACCAGCAGAGGAGCGGGTCTTTCCCATATATCGTGTACAGCGCCATATATGCGTTGTTATCGGAATAGACTATCGCATCGTGCATATACTGCCCGTTGAGCTCCATCGCATCGTAGTATTGTTCCAGCACTGCCGCGACATACACGCCTTTTATGGTGCTTTGGGTACACATTATTTTTCCCGAGCAGTAGGACACACCCGACTGCTTGTCGAGATCTGCCATGACAAGAGATACATGACCACCGTCTGCCGTCACTGCATCGATCTCGGCTGAAAGCGCAGCCATAGCAGCCTCCGACGGCTTTCGGCTGCCGAAAGAGGTGAGCGTATGATCGCTGTCAATGTCATCGATGAGCGAGCGTATCTGCGTCAGGCAGTCGGTATAGTCGGCGGGATCATAAGGCAGGTCGTGCCGGACTATGTCCGCTTCTTCTTCAATGGGTACGGTTATCGGCCCCGAAAATTCAAGTACATAGGGGACAAAACTGTCATCGGTCTCAACGCCGAAAAGTTCTGCCCAATCGGCGGAAACGACCTTTTCGGCCGGCGGAGTCCTGGATTCGGCAGAGGAAGAATCGGACTTTGCCTTTGAGGAAGCCTTTTTGGCTGTATCTTCGGACGGTTTGGTATCAGAAGTATCTTCAGCCGCGGAGGTCTCCGTTTCCTTGTATGAAGAACTGTCGGCAACGGCGGAGGTATCCGCAGACGTATCTTTTCGGGTGACTGAATATGTGCTGTCGTGCGAAGCGCAGCCGCTTAACAGTAACGCAGCTGCTATGACTGCATATAAGACTAAATATTTCATATCATACTCCTTTTGGCAGCGGTATGGATAATGATACCATTATAACATATCCCGCAGTGTTCTTCAATAAACTATGCAATAATTTTAGAATTTATTTTCTGAACGGTGATAGGATAACTGCTATACCGATCATTCATGCTGCTGGATGAACTCCTGCTTATTACCGATAATAGTGACAGTACACTCTCAAAGCGCTTTGAGGGTGTTTTTTATTCGGCTTTAAATGTGAATATTTTGTAAACATTAAGATTGTTTAAGAAATTCTTTATACTCTTATCTTAGAATAAATATCAAGGAAACAGACAAACTGCGGAAAGGAGCAAAAAGCTATGTCTGATATTATTATAAGCGTTAATGATCTTACCAAGCAGTACATGAAGAAGCAGGTGGTCAAAAATGTCAGCTTCGGGATACGAAGAGGCATGATATGCGGACTTGTGGGTCCCAACGGTGCGGGCAAGACCACGATAATGAAGATGCTGGGAGGCATCGTACTGCCGACGGGCGGCAGTATAGAGCTGTTCGGAGAGACGGACGAAAAGGGGCTCGCACATTCCCGCAGCAGGATGAGCTTCATGATCGAAACGCCCTACGCAAAGGCGAATATGTCCGCAAAGGAGAACCTTGAAAAGCTGCGTCTGCAAAAGGGGCTCCCCGACAAGGGAAGGATAGAAGAGGTGCTGAAAACAGTAGGTCTTTCCGATACCGGCAGCAAGCCCGTCAAGAGCTTTTCGTTAGGTATGAAGCAGCGGTTGGGAATAGCGGGCGCGATGCTCACAAAGCCCGAGATAATGGTGCTGGATGAGCCTGTGAATGGACTTGACCCCGAAGGCATAGTGGAGATACGCGAACTGCTGTTAAAACTCAACCGCGAGGAAAAGGTGACGATACTCATATCCTCTCATCTTCTGGGAGAACTTTCTCTTCTCTGCACAGATTACATATTCATCCGCCACGGCGAGATAGTCCGCAAGCTGTCGGCAGAGGAACTCAACCGCCAGTGCCATGAATACTATCACATCAGCACCGATAACAATACAGCACTTCCCGCCATGCTGGAGAACAAACTGGGTATCAAGGAATTCAGCGTGCGAAAGGACGGTTCGGTGGATATCTATGAGCGCATCGACGAAATAAGGCTAATATCAAAGACCATGTTCGAGAATGGCATCATCCCCACCGAGATACACATACACGACGCAAACCTTGAAGAATACTATATGAAACTGGTAGGTGAAGAAAATGTTCAATGTGATGAAGGCACAGATATATCAGCTGCTGAGAAATAGGGGAACATATATTATACTGACGATAGCATTGATATTTACGTTCTGCGTGAACTTTGCGGACATCTCAGGAAAGAATGAGACCGAGCTGGTGGGCAGCTATGTGCTGGCGAATTCGGGCTCGACGAATATTGTTATCATCTCCGTACTTCTGGTAGCATTCACTGCAATGGTCTGCGGCGGAGATATGGGCGACAGGACCATAAATTACGAACTGCTGGCGGGAACGAAACGCAGTGATGTGTACTTTGGCAGAGCGATAGTTTCACTGGCTGTGAATATATTGTTTTCTGCGGTGTTCACACTGCTGCCGCTGTTATACTTCACATTGAGGTACGGATGGGGACACACGATGACAGTCAACGACGGACTTGCAAGGATAACCCTCACGCTGCTGCCCATGATCAGGATGACTTCATTCTATATAATGTTGACCTTCCTTCTGAGGAACAATTTTGCGGTGTATGCCATAAGCTATATCCTTTCAATGGTGGAGATGCTTGTCCCAGCGTTTATTTCCGAGCTGTTCGATACAACGGCGACTTTGTACATCTTTTCGATGGACTGCTTTGACAGGATAATGGTACCGAAAAATGCGGGGCTGGGTTTTTTTGACGATGAGGATATCATGGTGGTCAAGGATGTTATAGACAGTTCTATTGCGTACAGTATCATCATTTCGGGTATAGTGGGAACGGCTGTGTTCCTGCTGCTGGGATATGCTGTATTCCGCAGAAGAGATATGAATTGAGGTGAGAGCATGAAAGGTCTTATAAAAGCGCAGATCTATCAGCTGCTGCGTACAAGGGTGTATTATATGGTGATGCTTTTCTTCCTTGCGTTCGGTATATTGTTCGGTTCGGTGGAATATATGAACGGTCCCGATGAACTGGAGGAATGGCAGCAGCTTACAGCTTCTGACTTTGCCACCCGTATGCAGATGATACCGACGCTGTCGGTTATGGGGATGGCTTTCTTTGCAGCGTTTATGTGCGCAGATGATTTTAACGACAAAACGCTGGATCACGAACTGCTTTCGGGCAGGCGCAGGACGCAGGTATATTTTTCCAGGGCGATCATTTCGGTGACGGTATGCGTTATATTCTCACTGCTGATGTTTGCTGTGTCACTGGTCTCCTGCACACTGCTGGAGGGTTGGGGCGACAGTATACCCGTCAGCGCTGCGGTGACGAGGATACTGCTTACTGTGTTCCCCATGTTCCGCATATCCTGTTTTTTCTGCATGATAGCGTATTTCATAAAGCGTCCGGGTATAGTTTTTCTGACGATATACGGGCTTATAAATGCGATAGGTCTTCTGAATATCAACAGTGATCATACCTATGTCCTGACCGGGCTGAATACTGCAACTCAGCTTTTGCACTACGACGAATGGCACGTTTTCGGGCTTGAAAGCGGTGTCAATATGATATACCTTACACAGCTCGATCCCGCTTTTCTGGTGAGGAGCATTATCGTATCTCTGGCAGCGGGGGCGGTATACCTGATGATAGGGTACTGTTATTTCAGGCGCGATGATCTGGCATAAGGGGGCGGGAATATGGATGAGAAGATATATGATATTATACTGACGGTCATCGTTCCCGTACTGGCGGCAGTGCTTTGGTGGCTGGCGGGCTATGCCGAAAAGGTATGCAATTCAAAGTGGAGACTTTGCTGGCTCACACCTGCGGCGATCGGCTTTCTGCTGCTGTATATGTCGGGGTTTGAAAAGCTGATGATACCCGCATATATCGCGGCGGTCGTACCCGCAGCGGGACTTTTGAAGCCCGAAAGAAAGACGCGAAGGGCAGCTTCCGTTGCGGCGGCGGTGCTGGCGCTGGTATCTTTGCCGCTGTGTCTTTTTTGCACCAGCTACCGAACAGCGGACTATGTAAAGTCGTTCAACGAGGGCTTTGAAAGCATGAAAGCGCACTATGTCCTCACTGAACACAAACAGGTAGACTGGGATGCGCTGTATGACAAATATCTCCCGCAGTTTACCGCCGCTAACAATGCGCATGACAAGGTCGCCAACGAGATAGCGTGGGATAAATTCTGTGCGGAGTTCCATGATCTCCATGTGAATTATATGTCTGATGAAAAAACGATGGAAGCCGCCTACAAGCGGGTTTCGGGTGACGATCACGGGCTGGTGATAATGACACTTGCCGACGGCAGAACGGTGGCGGTGCAGGTGGATGACAGTCTTGCTTCACTGGGTATACACAACGGCACCGAGATCATCAGCTGGAACGGCATGACACCTGCCGAAGCTGACAAGCTGTCGGAGCGCAGTGAGATGGAAGCCTTTTCCGATGAGGACAATGCGAAGTTCTACGAGGGCTTTTTTGCCGCAGGCACAGGCGGAGACAGTGTTGAGGTGGTCTTCAGGGATGACAGCGGTGCCGAGAAGACGGTCATGCTGTCCAAAATATCGGACGACTATGCGAAACGTCTGGAGGATGCATACGACTCTGTAAATCGAGGAGTAAAAACAGGTCACATGACGACAAAAAAGCTCAACGATACCACTGCCTGCCTGAGAATAAAGACAATGCAGTTCGACAGCATCTCCGAAAAGGACGATCACAAGGGGATGCAGAATGAACTTCGTCAGGAGATACTGAAACTCAAAGAGGACGGCGTGCGGGATATCGTGATAGATATCCGCGAGAACAACGGCGGTTCGGGCAGTATGGTAAAAGCGATCGCGGAGCTGTTTGCCCCCGAAGGCGAGCATTACTACGTCAGTGACGCTTATTTCGACAAGGAGAAAAAG
>NZ_CAMHRZ010000095.1 GCF_946187255.1 uncultured Ruminococcus sp. | reverse complement strand
TTTCGTGAAAGGCTTGACCCAAAGCTCGGTTCACGGCTAAGTTTTGCTTGTGTCGCTTGTTTGCTGCCGCGATCACGCTTTGTGGCTACTTCTTACTCCCCGATGATGCTTTCAAAATACTCTTTCAGCGGCAGTGTTGCCCCCGAATGCATTCCCTCGGGGATGATCGTGATCATATCCTCCCCAAACAGTCTCATATCAAAAGAATGAGTATCAATGACCTCATCGCTCCCGCCAATGATACAATGTATCTTCCCGGCATCAAGTGCCGCCAGCTTTCCAAATATTTCTATATACTCTCTTATATCCCCCTCATATCCCAGCTTTGGCAGATGATAGTAAGGCATTAAACAGGGATTTACCAGCACCGCAGGCATACCGTATTCAGCCGAAAGCACAGCCGCATAAAATCCGCCCAGACTTGTGCCCGCAAGCATATCTATATTTTCCGTATCGATTATCCCGCGCAGTTTATCCAGTATATCCTTCGGCTTTTCGCTGTCGTAGTCCGTTGCGGGAGAAATGACAGTATGACCGTTTTCCGTCAGCGCACCGTATGCCGCATTGTGCTGATCTCCGCGGAAACCGTGAATGTTTAATATCTTCATATCACACCTCAAAAGTCGTCATAAAACGAAAAAAGCAGCCAAAAAGCTGCTTCTTCGCCAAATCACCTAAACCTTCATAATTCGTAAGAAAATTAATTTTTCTCACAGGACACATTATACTACAAACAATGTCATTTGTCAATAGTAAAATGAAAATATTTTTAAATTTATTTTCCTTGGCTAAGATTTCATTAAAATGTACAAAAGATTAACAAAAAATTTTGCATTATACCAATATGCTTGACAAAAAGGGGATAAGGTGTTATACTTTATTACATAAAAGCAATAAATCATGAGAGGAAGTTCTGCAATGAAAATAGGAATAGTGGGATTGGGTCTGATAGGCGGTTCGCTGGCAAAGGCGATAAAGAAGAATACCGAACACAGCTGTTATGCGCTGGATATAGACCGTGCAGCTATCGCGGGTGCCATTGCGCAGGAGGCTATCGACGGTGAGATCACAGCAAACGATCTCGGCGGCTGCGATGTGGTGATGATATGTCTTCATCCCGCTCAGACCATAAAATTTATAAATGAGAATAAGTCCCTTTTCAAAAAGGGCGGTATAGTTATCGATACCTGCGGCGTAAAGGGCGCTATCGTTGAAGCGGTGGAAAAGCCGCTGGCGGATGAGGGAGTACTTTTTATAGGCTGTCATCCTATGGCGGGACGCGAGTTCTCGGGATTTGCATATTCGGTGGACAACCTGTTTGAACGTGCCAGCTTTATCATGACACCCTCTGACCTCACCCCTGTAAAGGCTGTGAGGGAGGTATCACAGCTTGCTTACGAGATAGGCTTTGCAAAGGTAGTTACCGCCACAAAGGAGGAGCATGACAGGATAATCGCTTTCACCTCGCAGCTTGCCCATGTGGTATCCAGCGCCTATGTCAAGAGCCCCAGTCTTCTGAAGCAGTCGGGCTTTTCTGCGGGTTCCTTCAAGGATCTCACCCGTGTGGCGAAGCTGAATGAGAATATGTGGACAGAGCTTTTCCTCATGAACAAAAAGCCGCTGGTGGATGAGATAGACTGCATCATCGCCCGCCTGACCGAATACCGCGATGCCATTGCCGAAGAAGACACTGAGACTCTCCGTGAGCTTCTCAAAGCGGGACGCGAGCTGAAAGAGCTTTCAAATAATCAGAAATAATATTGACAGACCCGCAGGAGGAGCTTACTGCGGGTCGTTTCTATAATGTAAAAAGTCGTCCGGGATAGGAGCGATGATCGGGGCTGAAATTCAATTTGACAGTGAAATGACGCATTAAATAAAATGTACCTAAAAAGTATAGTTTAGCGGGGTAAATCGCATATATAGGTCGTTAAAATTTTAACGTTCAGAGGGCAACTGTTCAATAAAACGTACAGTTAAGAAGCGCTGATATGTACGAACAGGAATGACCTATGTAAAAAAACGGCGAAAAATGCGGATTTTGCGACGTTTGGCAACATATTAAATAAGTGTTAAACTAACGTAATATTTCTGTTGTTTCCTTGACAGTGGCTTGCAAATGTGTTATTCTTTACAAAGAAGATGATCTATATATTGTGTCAGTGTCTCGCGGGGACGGGGCAGATCGTCCGAACAAATCCGCAGCATGAAGGAATATATCAGCTCTCGGAAAGATGCGGGAGCTTTTCTGTGTTATGCTGCATAGTCAGGGAGAGATGAACAGATGGAAAGAATTTGGTTCGATGAGGAGTGGAAGGGTTTCAAGGCAGGCAGATGGTCCAGCACCTCTGTTAACCTGAGAGACTTTATCCAGAAGAATTTCACACCCTATGACGGAGACGAGAGCTTTCTTGCAGGTCCTACCGAAGCTACAAGAGCCCTTTGGGATCAGGTGCTTGACCTGTCAAGGCAGGAGAGAGAAGCAGGCGGCGTGCTGGATATGGATACCAAGATAGTATCCACCATTACGAGCCATGATGCGGGATATCTCAACAAGGATCTGGAGAAGATCGTTGGTTTTCAGACAGACAAGCCCTTCAAGCGTTCTCTGCAGCCCTTCGGCGGACTGAGGATGGCACAGGCTGCCTGCAAGCAGTACGGCTATGAGGTGGATCCCGAGATCGTGAAGATATTCACCGAGTACAGAAAGACCCATAACCAGGGCGTATTCGATGCTTATACCCCCGAGATGAAGCTGGCAAGACACGCAGCGATACTGACAGGTCTGCCCGATGCCTACGGAAGAGGCCGTATCATCGGTGATTACAGACGTGTTGCGCTGTACGGTATCGATTATCTTATCGAGGACAAGAAGGATCAGCTGGCAAATTCACTTGTCAGGATGACTTCAAAGAATATCAGACTGCGCGAGGAACTGGCAGAGCAGATCAGAGCACTGGGTGAGCTGAAAAAGCTGGGTCAGATCTACGGCTGTGATATATCCAAGCCCGCAAAGAACGCACAGGAAGCTATCCAGTGGCTGTATTTCGGATATCTGGCAGCTGTCAAGGAGCAGAACGGCGCTGCTATGTCCCTGGGAAGAACTTCCACATTTATAGATATATATATCCAGAGGGATATAGAAAACGGTGTGCTGACAGAGGAGCAGGCTCAGGAGCTTATCGACCACTTCATCATGAAGCTGAGACTGGTGAAGTTTGCAAGAACTCCCGAGTACAATTCACTGTTCTCGGGCGACCCCACATGGGTGACCGAGTCTATCGGCGGCGTATCCATCGACGGTGTGCCTATGGTAACAAAGACATCTTTCAGATATCTGAATACTCTCAACAATCTGGGCCCCGCACCCGAGCCTAATATGACCGTGCTGTGGAGCGTCAAGCTGCCTCTGAACTTCAAGAAATTCTGCGCAAGGATGTCCATACGCACATCGGCTATACAGTACGAGAACGACGATCTGATGAGAGTTACACACGGTGACGACTATGCTGTTGCCTGCTGTGTATCTTCGATGGTGGTCGGCAAGGAGATGCAGTTCTTCGGCGCGAGAGCGAACCTGGCAAAGTGCCTGCTTTACGCGATAAACGGCGGCGTGGACGAGAGACTGGGCGTTCAGGTAGGTCCCAAGTACAGACCTGTTTCGGGTGAGTATCTCGACTATGACGATGTAATGGAAAAGTATGATGATATGATGGAATGGCTGGCAGGTCTGTATGTAAATACCCTGAACGTCATCCACTATATGCACGATAAGTACAGCTACGAGAGACTCCAGATGGCGCTCCATGACAGAGATGTCAAGAGGTATTTCGCTACGGGTATCGCAGGTCTTTCCGTTGTGGCTGACTCGCTGTCGGCTATCAAGTATGCAAAGGTAAAGCCTATCCGCAAGGATATCGAGATAAAGGACAAGAACGGCAATGTAGTTGACGTTGCAAGGAACGTTGTAGTCGATTATGTTGTTGAGGGCGATTTCCCCAAGTACGGCAATAACGATGACAGAGTTGACAAGATCGCAGTGGATATCGTAAAGCGCTTCATGAACAAGATCAGGAAGCACCACACCTATCGCGACGGTGTGCCCACCATGTCCATACTCACCATCACTTCCAACGTTGTTTACGGCAAGAAGACAGGTTCCACCCCCGATGGCAGAAAGATCGGTGTGCCCCTTGCACCCGGTGCTAACCCCATGCACGGCAGGGATACTCACGGTGCTGCTTCTTCGCTTTCTTCCGTTGCAAAGCTGCCTTTCAGGCACGCACAGGACGGTATATCCAATACATTCTCCATAATTCCCGGTGCGCTGGGCAAGGATGATGAGATGTTCATGGGAGATATCGACATAGCAAGCATCACGGAGGAGATCAATAATGGCGATTAAGGCTTCACTTGATGATGACGGCAAGGTAAATGAGCTTGTCGAGATGATAGATAAGCTGATGGCAGGCGGCGAAGGTCATGTCAATATCGACGCTGAGGCACTGCTGAAAGCAAAAAGGGAAGGTCAGGACGATGTTGGCATGACAGTTCAGACCTTCAGGACAAACGACTGCGGCACGGGTGCGTGCTGTCAGCCGAACGAGAAAGTGTCCGATGAGGACGACGAGTTATAGAAAGGAAGTATCATCATGGCAAATTTTGAACCGACAGATGCACAGGTAGAGAACCTTATCGGCTTGCTGGACGGCTATGCCGAAAAGGGCGGTCATCATCTCAATGTCAACGTGCTGAACCGTGAGACGCTTCTCGATGCGCAGGCACACCCCGAAAAGTACCCTCAGCTGACCATCAGGGTATCGGGCTATGCGGTGAATTTCGTCAAGCTGACAAAGGAACAGCAGGACGATGTTATTTCAAGGACTTTCCACGAGAGCCTGTAATGATATGATGATAAGAGCCCTGTCACTTGTGTGGCAGGGCTTTTGTGTTATTTTGGCTGTCCGCAGTAACGGCATATTGCTGCGATAGTAGGATTGCTGTTCTTACAGTAGGGACACACTCATGAATTGCTGTTTGCTGTTGTATTCTGCGTTGAAACTGTTTGTTCGGTTTTATTGCTCAATGATTCTCGTATAGCCGCGGTGTTGATGCAAAGTTCGACAAATGAATCCAAAACGTTAAAAATGATCCATGAAGAGACACAAAACATTCCGTATATGGCGAAGAAGACGATCACTGCTCCTAAATCGGAAACAATGTCAAGGGAATTTATCAAATATGCAATGAAAATACTTATTGGTAATCCGCCTATGTCTAAAATTAATGGAACCAGACCTGAAAGAGAATATAGTTTTTTTCCTTTTTCGTTATACATAAAAACACCCCCTTTTGAAATAAAATAACGGACACATAAGTATTCTATAAATATTATAACACATAAGTATCCGCATGTCAACAAATGTGTTCATAAATACTGCAAAACCAATGTACAATATCCTATGAGGTGATGGATATGTACAACGGTGAACTTGACCCGAAGATCGTGGGAGAGGTGATAGCCGCATTCAGACGGAAAAAGGGCATATCGCAGGAGGTCATGAGCGGGCTGGCAGGGATAGGCAGGACGCATCTCAGCGCCATCGAAAGGGGCGAGCGCAAACCTACACTTGAAACGCTCTATAAGCTGTCGGGGGCGCTTGATACGACGATGAGCAGTATCGTCGGAGAGATAGAAAAACGTATCTCCGATGATTGACTTTTATATTGATGTGTGATAAAATATATTTGGGACAGCCCCGATATATAAAGAAAAGACAAAAGAAAGACAAAAGAAAAACCAAAGGAGATCAGAAAAAATGAACAGAGAACAGTATGATCAGATCATGCGTCAGCGGCATGGCGGCGGGATGAACGCACCATACCCTAATACGCCGTATCCGAATGCACAGTACCCCAACAGGCAGTACCCGAATTCGCAGTACCCGAATACACAGCAGTATCCCAACAGGCAGTACCCGGGTAATCCGTACCCGACGAATACTCAGCCACGCAGCGGACAGAATGCCGCATATCGTCCCGAACTTGTGGATGTCATCAACAACAGCAACAAGCTGAGCCCTTATCAGCAGGCACAGCCGCAGATAAGGCTCCGGCAGGATACCAATACTCTCCAGCCCGAACCGCTGAAAGACCGCAAGCTGAGCTTCAAGACCTTTATCCCGCTCATCGCAGGCATGATCCTGATGCTGTTCAGCAGTATCAGCGACGGTGCAATGGCTATGTGGTTCGGTCTCGGTCTTATGGGAACGGGCATAATGGCATACAAAGAACTGGCTGACTACAAGCCCGAAAAGAAGCTGACAGCCGCACTGTTTGCGGCGGGCGGCGGCACTATGGCAATGGCAGGTATGTTTTCCATGCTGTTCCCCATGCTTTCGGGAACACTTACTCTCGGTGCCATGACTTTGCTGGGAACTATCACAGCGGTAGGTCCCAGAATTGCGTCATACCTGAAAAAGAAGCGCTGCACAGAGAAGATAAGAGGTGTCTGCATCGGCAACCGCTGGAAAAGAAGCTCGGGCAAGCACCACCGTCTGGTATATGCACCGATATGGCAGTATATATTCGGCGGCAGGACATTTGTGCATTACGATACCGTATATACCAGCCCTCAGCAGTTCTGCGAGGGTGAGGGCACTGACCTCTATGTCAACCCCAACGACCCTCAGGATATCTACCGCAGCAGCGACCCTTCGGGCATCGCACTTGCTGTAGTGGGCGGAATGATGGCGCTCTGCGGGATAATCGGATTTATCAGCAGTCATTTATGAACGGGGTGTATGTAAATGCTTGGAAGGATACATTCTGTTGAGAGTTTTAGCGCAGTAGACGGTCCCGGCACACGATTTGTGATATTCTTTCAGGGCTGTCCCATGAGGTGCCTTTACTGCCATAACCCCGATACCTGGGCTGTCACGGGGGGCAGGGAAGTCACTGCGGAGGAACTTCTTGATGAGTACGACTCGGTAAGGGAGTTCATGCATAACGGGGGCATCACCTGCACGGGCGGCGAGCCCTGTTTGCAGATCGAATTTTTGACGGAGCTGTTTGAAAAGGCAAAACAGCGGGGCATAAACACCTGCCTCGATACCTGCGGCATAACCTTTACCGAACACAGCAGGACTGCATTTGACCGACTGATGAAGTCCACCGACTTAGTCATGCTGGACATAAAGCATATCGACCCCGATGCGCATAAAAAGCTGACGGGTCACAGCAATGAGAATATCCTTGCATTTGCAAAGTACCTCAGCGATACAGGCAAGCCCGTATGGATAAGGCACGTCGTTGTCCCCGGCATTACCGATAATGAGGAATACCTCCACAGGCTGGGGCGCTTCATATCGCATATAAAGACCCTCAAAGCCCTGGATGTTCTGCCCTATCATACTCTTGGCAGGACGAAATACGAGCAGCTGGGCATTGAATATCCGCTGGGAGATACCCCGCCCATGTCAAAGGAGGGGGCACACACCGCCCGCGATATCATCATGGACGGACTCCGCTGTGAGATCAGGGAGAGCCTGAAAAAATAAGTGTACAAAAAAGCACCCGATCGTAAAGTCGGTACTCATATAGAAGTATTAAGCCATAGTATTTCTGATGTAAGGTCAGAAGTACTATGGCGTTTCTATTGACAGTACAGAGATGATGTGCTATAATTGTTACTGACAAAAATCGGAATTTAGGTGAACAATATGAATAAAGAATGGTCTGAACTGAATAAGACAATGCAAACCCAAATCAAAAAGAAAGATACTTACATTTACGGCATAAGCACCTTATTTGAATTGCGTAACAGGCTTATGCAGACAATCATATCATTCAAGAATAATCTTTCCAGAGAGGATTTTAATGCGATTCCTTTCATAAATGCAGACGGCTATCATAGTAAGACGATCGCATATTCTTTATGGCATATTTTCAGAATTGAGGATATTATCGCACACACACTGATAAATTGTGATGAGCAAATATTCTTTTCAGGCAATTACAAAGAACGCATTAATTCCCCTATCATAACAACAGGTAACGAGCTTGTAAAAAATGAGATTTCTGATTTTTCAAAGCAATTAGATATCGACGAACTCTATGCCTAATGAAATGCTGAAACATAGAATATCGGCAGAGCGTAGAGAAATCCTGCAAAAAATGAATGTTGTAAGCAGTGACGAGAATGCTGCGTGGCTTATTGACTATTGGTGTGGCAAAGATATTCGTGGCTTGATACAGATGCCATTTTCAAGACATTGGATTATGCATATAGAAGCAAGTTTGCGTATTGAGAATAAAATACGCAAATGATATAAATTCTGATTTAGCTTAGCAACATAAATATGCACAATGCCCCTGAGTGCTTTGTAACACTCAGGGGCAAAACTTCTATATAGGTATCTGTCTTATGAACGGGTGCTTTCTTCGTATCCTATCAGAGATCGATCATAACCTTGCCGCTGCCTGCGGTCGGGGTGATCTCGACGCACTTGTCGGTGTTTGCGATGCTTATCTTGAAGCTGCACTTTGTTTCGGTGTATTCGCACTCGACGGTATTGCCGTGTCTTTCGGCTCTCAGCTCGAATACCTTGTTTGCTTCGGTGTCGTAAACAGGGCATACTGCCGACTTGCCGTCTTCAAGCTCGTATATCGTGAAATTGGTGCCGTCCAGATAATCGTACTCAAAATCCCTCTTGAAGCTGCCGTAGGGGATGATGCTGTTGGGTCTTGCGAGAGCGGGTATCTCGAAGTAACTGCACTTGTGGGTGTACCATCTGCCGCCCTCGAATACCTTGCCTGTGATGATATCCGTCCATCTTCCCTCGGGGATGTAGTACTGCGCGATGCCCTCTTCGTTGAGAATCGGCGCTACGAGTATATTATCGCCCAGCATATACTGCCTGTCAAGGGTGAGACAAGCGGGGTCGTCCGCAAAGTCTATCACCATCGCCCTCATCATCGTCACGCCCACCTCATGGGTCTTGATAGCCTGTGCCCACAGGTAGGGCATCAGCTCGCCTTTCTTCTTGGTGAAGAAGCGCAGTACATCACAGCTTTCCTCATCAAACAGCCAGGGCACACGATAGGACTGGTTTCCGTGAAGTCTCGAATGGGTGGAGAACAGACCGAACGCCGCCCATCTCTTGTAGATATCGGGGGTCGCAGTCGCCTCAAAGCCTGCCATATCATGGGAAGTGTAGCCAAATCCCGAGATGCAGAGACTGAGACAGCCTCTTACGACCTCAGCCATTGAGTTGTAATTGCCCGAACAGTCGCCGCCCCAGTGTACGGGGAACTTCTGTCCGCCCACCGTCGCAGACCTTGCGAACAGGCAGGCCTTATTCTCTCCGTAGTACTCTTTCAGCACGTTGAATACGCACTCGTTGTAAAGATAGGTGTAGAAGTTGTGCATCTTTATGGGGTCTGCGCCGTTGAAGTATACCACATCTCTTGTGGGTATCCTCTCACCGAAATCGGTCTTGAAGGTATCCACACCCATCTCGCACAGCCTGCGCAGATATCCCGCGTACCACTTGCAGGCATCGGGGTTGGTGAAGTCAACTATCGCCATGCCCGGCTGCCATTCATCGCACTGGAACACCGAACCGTCTGTATTCTTTATGAAATAGCCGTTCTCCATGCCCTCATCGAACAGGCGGGAGCGCTGACCCACATAGGGATTTATCCATACACAGGTCTTGAGTCCCTTAGTATCGTGCAGCCTTTTCAGCAGCCCTTCGGGGTCGGGGAACTGCTCCCTGTCCCATTCAAAGTTGCACCATTCCAGCCCCTTCATCCAGAAGCAGTCAAAGTGGAATACCTGAAGAGGTATGTCCCTCTCAGCCATGCCGTCTATAAAACCGGTTATCGTCGCTTCATCGTAGCTTGTGGTGAATGAGGATGTTAGCCAAAGCCCGAAAGTGAATGCAGGGGGCAGTGCGGGCTTGCCTGTAAGGTCGGTGTAGCCTTTCATAACTTCCGTGAGGTTCTCGCCGCCAAATACGAAGTACTCCATGTTCTCACCCGGCAGCGTGAAGCTGACCTTTGATACGGTATCCGAACATACCTCAAAGCTGACTTTGTCGGTGGAATTTACGAATATGCCGTATCCTCTCGATGATACATAAAACGGTACGCTCTTGTAGCTCTGGTCGGAGCAGGTGCCGCCGTCCGCGTTCCATATCTCCACATTCTGTCCGTTCTTGGTAAAGGTGGTGAACTTTTCGCCAAAACCGTAGAAGTACTCACCCACAGTGGTATCCAGCTGTTCCCTTATGTAAGTCTTGTGAGGGTCGGCAGGATAGCTCCAGAAAGTATCGTCCGCCTGAACTGCCAGCCTTGCCTGCTGCTTGAAAGCGCTTTCCTTGATAACGCCCGTACTTCTCCAGCCGCCGCCGGTCAGCTTTTTGTCTTTGTAAAAATATGAAACTTCCCAGCTGTCTCTCGATATCACTACTTTAGTATCACCCGAGATGAGCACCGCTTCATGCTCACTTATAGTTACCTCAGGCTTGAAACTGCCCTTGTTCAGCACAAAGTGGGGACCGTTGTCCTTGTAGCCCTTGTGGTGGGTGATGTTGACACCGATAACATTTTCAAATTCCGAAGTATAAGCTATCTCCAGATTAGCGCTGCCCAGCAGTTTGTACCTTTCTCTGCCGAAAAACGGCGTAGCAACGACCATAAAGCCGTTTTCTATCTCAATGACATCATAAGCCTGTACAGCATAGTTCACCTCATAGCCCCTTTGATTGAGCCAGAAACCGTCAGCAAATTTCATTGGCGGAAACCTCCTTGAATTATTCAGACTATAAATAAATTAATACGGCAGAGCAAGACCTCTGCCCTGATCCATCAGTTCTATTTTAATATATTCTGACCAAAAAAGCAATAGCAAAAAACTCTATTGTGTAATATTATTATGCTTTTGCTAATAATGATGCTAAATATTCGGTGAATTGATTTGGGAGCCATATTATATTCTGAAAGGGTCCTAACACCTGACGGGCGGTCACGTTACCGGCATTGCTGTGAACGCGGAAACAAACAAGCGCACCAAACCAAACTAAGCCGCGAAATAAAGCGCGCGGTCAAGCCTCGCGCCAGCAGGCTTGCGGAGAGCTCGAGAGGCAGAGCCTCTCGGTCAAGGCACCAAAGCGACGCGACAACCATGAATTATTAGTACACCAAACTCCCGCCCAAATAAGCGCGGCAATAACAAACATCGGAGCGTAAACAAATCCACAGCCCACACCCAAACTATCCGCGTGAATACATTGCCGCGCGTCAACCAGCGAGGACAGCGAAGCGTCTCCGAGCGGTCGTTCAGCAGTCCCTTGTGTAATAAGCAGAGTATCCGAGCGGTCGAACAATCCGCTTTGCTGATTGTGTGCAGTCCCCTGCGTAAAAAAGCAGGAGTTCCCTCGATATGTTCATCAGCCCACATCCGCCTATCCCAACAAACCATCAGCACACAAAAAAGCCATAGCACCCCCGCCCTCAACGGGAATACTATGGCATATTACT
>NZ_CAMHRZ010000094.1 GCF_946187255.1 uncultured Ruminococcus sp. | reverse complement strand
CCATCGGAGAAGTCGATAAATCTGCTCATCTGCTTCTTGAAGCACTCACAGTTATGCTGAATGGTCTCGGGTGTCAGCATCTTACGCATATCGGTCTTGCCGGAAGGGTCGCCTATCATGCCTGTGCCGCCGCCTACCAGTGCGATAGGCTTGTTGCCTGCCATCTGGAGTCTCTTCATCAGGCACAGTGCCATGAAGTGACCAACGTGCAGGCTGTCCGCAGTGGGGTCAAAACCGATATAGAAAGTTGCCTTACCGTTGTTGATAAGCTCCTCCAGTTCCTTTTCATCGGTCATCTGGGCGATGAGCCCTCTTCTTTTCAGTTCTTCAAAACAAGTCATTACTATTTCCTCCGTATATCAAATGTATTTTCCATTGACCTATATATTATTCCCGAAAACGCCATAAGCAATGATATCCGCTGTGAATATCATTTTTATCACGACCTTTCAATGTATGCGGTCAGTCAAAAAAGCTCAGCTGACCGTCCTCATATCCTGCCTTATAAGCCGAGATGATAGCTTTCATCTCATACAGTATGCCGTATTTTCCGCATTCGTCTGTAAATACTTTCCACAGCCTTCGGGCATTGGGTGAAGGACATTCATAGCTGTTTCCGTACTGCCGTATATACCTTGCCTTCATTCCCGGAAAACTCTCATCCAGCTTTTGGTAGAAGTATTCCCTGTTGCCCGCACGCAGCGTCATGCCAAAGGTGGGATAGATGCACCGCACTCCGCATTCATGCGCCCAGCGGACTATAGTCCTTATATTATCCTCAGAATCCTCGATAAAGGGCAGCACAGGCATCAGGGTTATCCCAGTGAACAGTCCCGCCTCCGACATTTTTGCCAGCGCATCGAACCTTTCGGATGACACAGCCACACGGGGTTCCACCAATCGCGAAAGTTCATCATCGGCGGTCGTTACCGTCATTTTGCAAAGCACGGGAGAATGTTCGGCTATCTGCTTATACAGGGGTATATCCCTTGTTATCAGCGGAGATTTGGTAATCACCGTCACCCCGAAGCCGTAGGCATCGATAAGCATCAGCGACTTCTCCGTCAGCCGTTCCTCTCGCTCAAATGGGTTGTATGGATCGGACATGGCGCCTGTGCCTATAATGCCGGGTCTTATCTTTCTGCGCAGTTCATCACGCAGTATCTCAGCTGCGTTCTCCTTTGCGTTTACCTTATCAAAATCCTGTATTTGGTAACATTCACTTCGGCTGTCGCAGTAAATGCACCCATGACAGCATCCGCGATACAGGTTCATATTGTACTCATTCCCGAACCAGGAGCTGTCCCTGCACTTTTGCAGTATGGTCTTAGCCTTGATGTATTCCATGCTTACACCGTTTTTTCGTAGAAGACAAGCGTCATATTCTCATTGACCCTTTTTTCTTCTCCTGTGGGAACAAAACCCAGCTTTTCGTAGAAATGGCAGTTGCGTTTTTCTTCCTTTATGGTGGCGAGTGACCACCCCAAAGCATTAGGGTATTCAGCAAATGTCATTTCCATTACCTTAGTCCCCAAGCACTTGTTCTGATGATCGGGAAGAATAAATATCGGTGATATTCTGTAATAATCACGTTCACTTCCCTCAGCTACACGCACTGCGCCCACCTGCTCCTCACCGCAGCATACGATATAATAATCCGAATCTGCGATCTTTTCAGCGACATTTTCAACAGTTTCAAACACCGGAGATATTGCATCATGATATTTTTCATACAGCGGTGTAAATGCAACGTACTGCATTGCAGTTATATATGCCGCATCCTCCGGTACAGCTTTTTTCAATCTCAGAACAGCCATATCATCACCCTAAAACAAATAAGCCCCCGAAAGACAAAAGTCTTCCGAGGGCGTAATAAACGCGGTACCACCTCAGTTTATCGGCTCGCGCCGACCTCATTGCCCTTAACGCGGGAAACGTCCGACCCTACTGCGATTTCGGGACAGCAGCTCGGGAAGGTAGCTTCGCCGCAGTATGCTGTCTGCTCGCACCGACCGCAGACTCTCTGAAACACATTTTCAGCGGTTACTTCATTCCGTCATAGCATTTAGTTCATTGTACAACATTTCACCCGATTTGTCAAGAGTGACCGATAAAATTGGCAGATTATTCACAATTTCCCGCTGTCAGAGCATCATATCAAATCTCGATGGACTTGAAAGCCTCGATGATATCGTTCTCGATGATCTCGATCTTTCCGCTGTCGCAGAGAGTTGCCACCAGCGGATCGATGGGCAGCTTTGCCAGTACCTTGAGATCATACTGCTTTGCGATCTCCTCAACATGGCTGTCACCGAACACCTTGATTTCCTTGCCGCAGTCGGGGCATTTCAGGTAGCTCATATTCTCAATAATGCCCATTATTGGGATATCCATCATCTTAGCCATTCTCACGGACTTCTCGACCACAAGAGATACCAGCGACTGAGGCGAGCTTACTATTATAATACCGTCAACAGGGAGAGACTGGAACACAGTCAGCGGTACATCGCCTGTTCCGGGAGGCATATCGACGAACATATAGTCAACATCGCCCCATGCAACATCTGTCCAGAACTGGGTAACAGCGCCTGCGATAACAGGTCCGCGCCAGATAACGGGATCGGAGGTATTTTCCATAAGCAGATTTATGGACATTACCTTTGTGCCGAACTCGCTCTCACAGGGGAACAGTGCGTCTTCGGTATTTACGGGTCTTTCGTTTATGCCGAATATCTTCGGGATGGAAGGACCTGTGATATCCGCATCAAGCACAGCTGTCTTGAAGCCCTTTCTTGCAAAGCTGACAGCCAGCATAGAAGTGACCATAGACTTTCCTACTCCGCCCTTGCCGCTCACTACGCCTATGACCTTCTTGACATTGGACATATAGTGAGGTGCGGCTTTCTGTATGCCGTTTTCTCTTGAAGAGCAGTCAGCCGAACAGCTGCTGCAGTCATGTGTACATTCTTCACTCATTTTACATACGGTCCTTTCTGTAAATAGATATTAGTATTATAACACATTTTTTTGCAAATTTCAATCAGACGCGCATCTTTCTTTGCATTTAAGCATATTTTACATTTCACACCGATTGTTTTTAGGCAAAAAAATCATAGTACCCCGCTTAAATACTTATAGTAAACTACATTTGAAACTGCACTTTGAGAGAAGTGAAGAGCCGATCTGTGTTTTGCATACTTTGCAAAAACAGTGTATCATTGTTGTTTTATATATAATATATAACAAAAACTATTGCATTATCGGGCATATCATGTTATAATTATTATCGAATTATGTCTACACATATTTCGTGAAAATGCACAATGATAGCGCCCGAAGTTTGTGTATTATCACACCATAAAAAAACGCAAGACCAAACGTATATATTATGTCGAAGGGTGATGATAAATTTGACCGACAAAGAGTTTGACCTGTGTATCCAAAAGATACTCGGCAAGGACAAAAACGGTCTGAGAGACATTTACACCTGCTACGGCAAGCTGGTTTACAATCAGATGCTGGCAGTGGTCAAAAGTCCGCAGGACGCTGAGGACCTGACAAGTGATCTGTTTCTGAGACTGTGGGAGACAGCGGCGCAGTACCGTTCCGGAACGGGACACAGGCGCTACATAACGGTAATGGCACGAAACATGGCGATCGACTTCCTCAGAAAAAGAAAACATGAGGAATACTCGATAGACGATGACAACGTGTACACCGAAGAACAGGCAGACCCTGAGGATCCCACCGACGTACAGGTGGTGGGAGGAATGGCTTTCAAACAAGCCCTTGACAATCTCAACGACGCAGAAAAAGAGATAATCAACCTTCGCGTCGGATTTGATATGACCTTTAAGGAGATCAGTGAGACGCTGGGTATACCTCTGGGAACTGTTGCATGGAAATACAAACAGGCTTTGGGAAAGCTGAAAAAAACAGTAAAGGAGGGCAGTATTTATGGCTAACTTAAGAGAAGAATACACACAGCATATCCATAGTACTGCACCCGACATGGATAAGCTGTGGAACAGGATCTCGGACGAGATCGACAGAAAAGAGACAGAAAAACAAGAAGAGACAACAGCAGAAAAGAACAGAGAACAGATAAAGCGTTCCGGCGGATACATGAGGATAGCAGCAGTCGCAGCGGCTTTCATAGTGGTATTCGCAGGCGTGAACATTATGAACGAATCAAAGAAGGCAAAGACAGCAAGGGAGAGTATCCCTCTTAGCAGACCGGACAGGAGAAGCGAGGAAAACGCAGACAATGCGGATAACACCGCAGATGACGAAAAAGACGGACTTGATAACAACAAAGGCGCATCTATCGGAGCGGCTGAAGAAGCAGCGAAGGCTGATGATATGGCAGATACAGATAATTCTGTAAGATATGAACAGCTTTCCTTCAACGCCACCGATACAAAGCCCTTCGTTGCAGCCTACAAGCCCGGCGGAGATGAGTTCTTCGTGGAGAACCGGGTGCTTTCGGAGACAGACCTGTTCGTTGATGTTATGGTCATCGGCGCAGACCTGAGCGACGAGGGAGGCGCGGAATATTCCCTGATGGTAAACTGCGTTTATTACCGAGAAGACGGTGCTTCGGAACAGCCCGGTGATATACCGAGCACGATAAAGCTGCGCAGTACAACACCGTACATCCTTCAGGAAAACAGGCAGTACCTTATCCCGCTGAAAAAGGGTGCAGGAAGCGGAGAGTACAGCATTGTTTTCGAGAATGCACCGCAGATAGAGCTGACGCTTGACGGCGGCGCGGTGTTCCAGAACGGCTGGACGGCGCTGGATAACGGCTCGCAGACACTGGAAAAAGAAAGTCTCAGTGTGAATGATTTTTACTTTGACAGAATGAAGTACACTCCGTATTTCGATATAAACGAGCTTATCACGGAATGGAACAACGCATAACAGGAGGCACAACGATATGAAAAAAAGATACGCAGCTTTGATAGCAGCCGCCGTGATGGTGTTCGGCGGTTGCGGAAAGGTGACAGAACCCGAGAATAATAAGGAGAAATTACAGGCAGCAGCAGTTAATGAGATCACTACGGGTGACGAGGATACTCCCGAGCCCGATACGGAAAGTGAGATCATCGAGGACAAGGAAACGACAGCAGAGCTTGATGACTACGATTTTCAGCAGTACTACGACTATATAGTCGGTGACGGATATTTCGGATTTGATATGTACAACTACGGACATATCCGCGAAAGCTGGGACAACCGTGCGGCAGGCGCATGGCTGCTGCTGGAGGGTATGGCACTGCCCGGCACTGAGGAAAGAGTGATGGATGTCGCTGTATCTTTAGAAGAACTGAACAGGCTGGAAACAGAAGGCTTCATGCTGAACATGAAGTTTGAGGACAACAAGACATTCAGGGTCGGCAGTGAAAAAATAGAGGGCTGCGGAATAAACCTGATAGGATACGAGAACAGCTTTATATTCTGTGTGGAATACTTCGATGAGAACGAAGAATACACAAGTACACCTTATTATGAGCTGGAGATAGAGTACATCCCGATGATAGTTGACGCGGTGCAGTACGGCAAGTCCGTTGAGGAAGCAAAAGCGTATTCTCCGTTGTTTATAGACTCTTATAACGATACCGAGACTGACACGGAGACTGAAACTCATTCGGATCATAAGCTGGATGACGGCGATATCATCGACAAGGAAAACGGCATAGTATGCTATGTGACCTATAACGGCGAAAGCGTGACCGAAAATGTGGATACCGCAAAGATACTGGAAACTGCACTTGAAGCGCTGGCGGACGAAAGCACCGTTGAACAGATGCTCAATAATCTGATAGATGACGGTGCAAGGGAGAGTTGGGAGAACGGTTTGATCGTCCATATAACATTCGCGGAATTCCCCGACTCCGAAGGCTATAATATAGTTCCGAGGGATGTAGCCTACGGCGACGGCAGCTTAATAAAAAATGACCACAAAGTGATCAGCAATATACTTATATACGGCATGGACGGCAGATACGGTATCGGCGTTGACGGAGAGAGCGAAATGGCGCTTTCACCCGAATACGGCGACAAGATACTTCATGAGGGTCTGGGACTATAAGTCCCTGCTACAGAAAGGAAGATAACTATGAAAAAGAATACAAAGAAATTATTTGCAATGGCAGCAGCTATAGTAATGGCAGTAAGTATGATGACCTCATGCGGCTCAGGCAGCGACAACGGAGCTATGGAGAGCCCCACCATGAAAGCAGATAAAGAAGCGGCAGTTGATAACGGCGGTGATACCGCAGCCATAAGAACTGAAGAAGAATTCGGCGGCGACATGACCGACGAGACAGAGGCTTTCGACGGTTATTATTCCGATGAGGCACTGCCCGAAGTCAACACCGAAGAATACAACTACTATGCTGAGAATTCATTCCTGAGCGTGGCTGAACACCCGCTTTCAACATTCTCCACAGACGTTGATACAGCTTCCTACACGAATGTGAGAAGAATGATCGAGAACAGACAGCAGATTTTCCCTGATGCGGTAAGGACTGAGGAGTTCATAAACTACTTCAAGTACAACTACGCTATGCCCGAGGGCGATGACAAGATAGGCATATCCACCGAGCTTTCCGACTGCCCCTGGAACCCCGATGCAAAGCTGATGCAGATAGGTCTTCAGGCTAAGGACATCGATGTGCAGGACATCGACTCCAATATAGTATTTCTGATAGATGTCAGCGGTTCTATGGCGGATGAGAACAAGCTGCCGCTGGTAACTCAGGCGTTTGCGATGCTGGCTGAGAACCTGGGAGAGAACGACCGCATCTCCATAGTTACCTACGCTGGAAGAGATACTGTTGAGCTGGAAGGCGAGAGCGGTGCGAACTACACCAAGATAGCTTCCACACTGGCAGGACTGACAGCAGGCGGCTCCACTGCGGGTGCAGCGGGCATAAACACGGCTTACGAGCTGGCTGAAAAGTATTTCATCGAGGGCGGCAACAACAGAGTTATACTGGCGACCGACGGCGACCTTAACGTAGGTCTTTCTTCCGAAGCTGAACTGAAAGAGCTGATCGAGGAAAAGCGCGACAAGGGCGTATACCTCTCGGTACTGGGCTTCGGTATGGGCAACTACAAGGACAACAGGCTGGAAGCTCTCGCCGACAACGGCAACGGCAACTATGCTTACATCGACAGCGTTGAGGAAGCACAGAGAGTGCTTGTCACCGAGATGAGCGGCACTATGTTCACAGTTGCAAAGGATACAAAGGTACAGGTGGAATTCAACCCCGCAAACGTGGCTTACTACAGACTGGTGGGCTATGAGAACAGACTGCTGGAAGATCAGGACTTTGAGGACGATACAAAGGACGCAGGCGACGTTGGCGCAGGTCAGCAGGTAACTGTGCTTTACGAGATAATCACCACCGACAGCACCGCAGCTGACAGCGACGACAGCAGACGTACTCTGAAATATCAGGATGATGTGGACTACCCCGCTCCCGAGAAGACCGAGCTTGATGAAGAAGATCTGAACAAGGAGCTGCTGACAGTATCCGTAAGATACAAGGAAAAGGATGAGAACGACAGCAAGCTCATCGACAAGCCCGTAAAGCTGGCTGCATACGTTGACGGCAGCAAGATGAGCGACAACATGAAGCTGGCGTGTGCAGCGGCAATGTTCGCGAAGACTCTGGGCAATTCCGAAGACAAGTTCACTATGGAAGAGATAAGGAACTACGCTAAGGGACTGGAACTGGACGCTGAGGATCTGCTGAAGCTGATCGCTGAGTACGAGGACTACTACGAGGGTAACAGCGCTTACGCTCAGTGATATATCCGGAATAATTACAGCGGATAACATACAAGGCGCACCTTCGGACGGGTGCGCCTGTTTATTGAAACGGAGTGATTATATGAACGCTTTAATCATCGTTTCGGCGGCTGTGGTGCTTTTGGCGGCAGGGGCAGTATTCGCTGCGGTGAGGCTGAAAAACAGCAGGCGGCTGAAAGGAGTGCTCGTATGCGGCGGTGTGCTGATATGTGCGGCTGTGGTATGGTTCTTTATACCCTTTGGTATGCTGAATGTTCCTGCGGACAGCATCAAAGAAGTCACTGTATTCAGCGGGCAGACGGGACAGAGCATAACTGTCACGGACAGTGAGGATATCAGCAGGATAGCGGGAGCTTTTGACGGAGTTAAACTCAGGCGAAGCAGACTTGAATGGCGTTCGGGGTATGATATGCGGGTGACATTCAGGCTGAAAAGCGGACCGGAAACGGAGTATATCGTCAACGGCAGCAGGAACATTTCACACGGCATGGTGATATATAAAGTCACTGAGGGTGAAGTGGATGACGGACTGCTGAGATCATACCTTGAATAAAAAATTGAAGGACCGCAGACGCGATAAACGTCTGCGGTCCTTCATTTATGCTATTGACATGAGGTGTACGCTTAAAGATTGGTATAACCCATGAGGTACTTATCAACTGCTGCTGCGCAGTCTCTGCCCTCACGGATAGCGCGGACAACCAGAGACTGACCGATGTGCATATCACCTGCGGTGAATACTTTTTCTGCGCTGGTGGCAAATCCGCCTGCTTCGGTGGATACGTTTGTGCGGGCGTTCAGCTCCACACCGAAAGCATCAGCGATATAACTCTGACAGCCTGTAAAGCCAGCCGCGATAAGGCAAAGCTCGCAAGGAAGTGTCTGCTCGCTGCCTTCAACTTCGGTCATGACACGCTTGCCGTCCTTGTTTTCAAAACGTACTTTTACGGTCTTTATACCCGAAAGATTGCCGTTTTCATCCTTAACGAATTCCTTTACGGTAGTCTCGTAAATGCGGGGATCACTGCCGAATACAGCTATCGCTTCTTCCTGACCGTAATCCGTCTTGCATACTCTGGGATACTCGGGGAAAGGATTGTTTGCTGCACGGGTATCGGGGAGCTTGGGCATCATTTCCAGCTGTGTCACCGACTTGCAGCCGTGACGGACCGCTGTGCCTACACAGTCGTTGCCTGTATCACCGCCGCCGATTACAACAACGTTCTTATCCTTTGCGGAGATGTAATTGCCGTCTTTCAGTTCGGAATCCAGCAGGCTCTTGGTGGTGGCTTTCAGGAAATCAACTGCAAAGTGTATGCCCTGTGCATCTCTGCCGGGAGCATTTATATCCCTTGCCTGAGAAGAACCGCAGGCAAGTATTACAGCATCGAATTCATCCAGTATCTGCTGTGCGGTGATATCATTTCCCACATCGCAGCTTGTGCAGAACTCAACGCCTTCAAGCTCCATAAGCGCTGTTCTGCGGCTTACGATATCCTTTTCCAGTTTCATGTTGGGTATACCGTACATCAGCAGACCGCCTGCACGGTCGCTGCGCTCGAATACAGTAACGGTATGACCGCGTCTGTTGAGGGAATCCGCAGCCGCAAGTCCCGCAGGACCAGAACCGATGACAGCAATGGACTTTCCGCTGCGGGTCTCGGGGATACGAGGCTTTATGAGCTTATTTGAAAATGCATACTCTATTATGGATCTCTCGTTTTCCCTTACTGTGACAGGGTCATCGTGAATGCCGCATATACAAGCCTTTTCGCAGAGTGCGGGACATACCCTCGATGTGAATTCGGGGAAGTTATTTGTCTCAAGCAGACGCATGAGCGCCTGCTCGTTCTTGCCGCGCCAGAGCAGTTCGTTCCACTCGGGTATCAGATTGTTCAGCGGGCAGCCTGAGATCATTCCGCCGATAAGTTTGCCGTTCTGACAAAAGGGCACGCCGCAGTCCATGCAGCGGGCTGCCTGTTCGCAGCGTTTTTCAGCAGTGAGTCCGCCATGAAACTCATTGAAGTTCTTTATTCTTTCAAGCGGAGCTGCAGCAGCAGTCTCCGTTCTTTCATATTCCAAAAATCCCGTAGGTTTTCCCATCTTACTTACACCTGTCCTTTGCTTGTTACCGCGTAGAATGCTTCGATCTCAGCCTGTTCACGGGTCATGCCCTTTTCTTCACAGGCAGAGATAGCTTTATTGATCTTTGCATAGTCGTGAGGTACGATCTTCTTGAACATGGGGAGATATTCCTCAAATCTATCAAGTATCTGTGCCGCCTTCTGCGAGCCTGTCGCTGTGCGGTGCTGTTCAATAAGATCTCTCAGCTGCTCGATATCGTACTTCTCGCTGACGCTTTCAAGAGATACCTGAGCCTTGTTGAGACGCATATAAAGATCTCTGTCCTCATCAAGCACGAAGGCTGTTCCGCCCGACATACCTGCGGCAAAGTTTTTGCCTGTACGTCCGAGAATAACTGCCACGCCGCCTGTCATATACTCACAGCCGTGATCGCCAACGCCTTCACATACCGCATAAGCGCCCGAATTCCTTACACAGAAACGTTCGCCCGCAACACCGCTGATAAACGCCTTGCCCGAAGTTGCACCGTAGAGCGCAACATTTCCGACGATGATATTCTCCTCTGTCTTGAAAGAAGAATTCTTGGGAGGATAGAGTATCAGCTTGCCGCCCGATAGACCCTTGCCGAAGTAGTCGTTTGCATCGCCGCAAAGCTCCAATGTAAGACCCTTAGGTATAAATGCGCCGAAGCTCTGTCCGCCGCTGCCGTTGCATTCAACGGTATAGGTGTCGTCCTCCAGGCTGTGATCTCCCCATTTCTCGGTTATCATCGAACCGAAAAGGGTACCGAAGGAACGGTCGGTATTCTTTACATTCAGGCTTACAGACTTCTTGGTACCTGACTTGAGAGCGCCTTTGAGCTTCTTTACAAGTACAGTCTCGTCAGCTGTTTCCTCCAGCTTGAAGTCATATACACAGTTCTTGTCAAAGTGTGCTGCGCTGTCCTTGTCGGCATAGAGTATATTCGAGAAGTCTATGCTGTTGTCCGAGGATTTGTACAGCAGATCTGTGCGTCCGATAAGATCGTCAACCTTGCGTATACCAAGCCTTGCCATATATTCACGAAGCTCCTGAGCGATAAAGTGCATGAAGTTTACAACATACTCGGGCTTGCCTGCAAAACGCTTTCTGAGCTCGGGATTCTGTGTAGCGATACCCATAGGACAGGTATCACGGTCGCATACTCTCATCATTACGCAGCCCATGGTTATCAGCGGAGCGGTAGCAAAACCGAATTCCTCTGCGCCAAGCATTGCAGCTATCAGCACATCGCGTCCTGTCATCAGCTTGCCGTCTGTTTCAACTCTTACGCGGGAACGCAGACCGTTCATGATAAGTGTCTGGTGAACCTCAGCAAGACCCATTTCCCAGGGCAGACCTGCGCTGTATATTGAACTCTTGGGTGCAGCGCCTGTGCCGCCGTCGTAGCCGGAGATAAGTATAACTTCGGCACCTGCCTTTGCAACACCCGCAGCAACTGTACCTACGCCTGCCTCTGCCACAAGCTTTACGCTGATGCGGGCGCCTCGGTTAGCGTTTTTAAGGTCGTAGATAAGCTGTGCCAGATCCTCGATGGAGTATATATCATGGTGAGGCGGAGGTGAGATGAGTCCCACGCCCGCAGTTGAATGACGGGTCTT
>NZ_CAMHRZ010000093.1 GCF_946187255.1 uncultured Ruminococcus sp. | reverse complement strand
TGACACTTTTTTAAACTTCTTACGCGGGGAGAGAGAAAAAAAGAATATATATGTATGTGATATATATTTCCCTACCCTTGTATTATATATAAAGAAATCGAAAAAACTGTCACTCCCGTCACCAAAGCGCTGTAACGGCGCAAATTCGGGATTTTTGAGGTGACAAAAATCTGTCACCTTTTGTCACTCCTGTCACCTCTGCCGCACAGCACCCGCTGGCGGGACAATATATTTATAAATCTGCATATATTTATTCAAAAAATTTCCGCATTGCAGACAAAACTTATTGACAAAACTGTAAATATCTGTTATGATATATATAACAACAGCTTTCATATTCTTATAAATGAAACTGCCCGATCAAAGCCTACACTTTCTTCCAATTCATTCTATTATAAATAATGTGCCCGACAGATAACCTGCGGGCACATTGTTTTTGTTATCGCTATTCAGCGCGGACTACTTGTCTCCGCTGTTTTTGGGCTTTATCAGTATCAGCGATAACAGGATCTCGCCTATGCCGATAAGGATCAGCCACACCATCAGAACGTAATTGCGCCAATATATCTGCGCAAGTCCCGAAATTATGAAAGCTATGCCCATGATAAGTATCGCCGCCCATGCTTTGTTCCTCTTCATGCTTTTCTCCTTGAAGATCACAAAAGAGATCTTATCACTGAACGTTATTAGGGTCGCCCTTGTTGAGCTGAACGGGCTGGTTGGGAGCGATGGGCTGACCTGTCATGGGGTCAAAGTTGTTCTGCTGAACGGGAGCCTGAGGAACTATCGGCTGTCCTGTCATGGGGTCGAAGTTGTTCTGCTGAACAGGCTGCTGAGGCGCTATAGGCTGACCTGTCATGGGGTCGAAATTGTTCTGCTGAACAGGCTGCTGATACTGCTGAGGTGCATACTGCTGAGGCTGTGCATTGCCTGTTATCGCGCCGAAATCAAAAGCAAAGGGCGAACCCTCACCGGGAACGAACCTGTCATAGACAAGCAGCGGCATAGCCAGACAGAGAAGTATCTCCACGCTTCTGAAAAATCCCGGCATATATACGCTGAACATACTCAGCACGCCGGAAAGGGTGGTATACAGCACATAATAAGCAGTACCGATCATGCCCGCATAAACGAAAGCGGACTTATCGGGCGTTCTGAACTCCTGATAGCCGTAGGCTGCCAGCACAGCGCACACTGCCAGCATACCAACGCCGATACTGCCGATATTGAATATCGAAAACAGCGCCGCAGCACCGATGATGGAATACATGAATATAAAGTACATCTTCCTGCCCGCAGGTCTTACAACGCCTGTGTAGTACAGCGCGAAGCCCACAGCAAGTATCACTCCCACAAAATAGGAAAGCACCAGCTTGAAGGAGGGAGTCCCGATCATCGTGATTATCCTTATCAGCGAGATGAGCCTTGTCACCACCAGCACGCCCGCAAACGCCAGCCTGAATATCTTGTCGTTGTGTTTGTTCAGCAGGAAGATAAGTCCTGCCAGAACGGGCAATGCCTGATAGAGTATCGTCCATATCGAGAAGGAGTAGTACTCATACCTTACCATATTGATGAACATACCCAGTATGCTCGTTCCCGCCTCCAGGAACATAACATACGCCAATACCTTCGCTATCAGCGAATGATCTCTGTACTTTTCCAAAAACTGCATTGTCATTTCCTCCGTTTGACCATGAAAAGCGCCGCAAGAATACACTGCGGCGCGTTATCATCATATTTTTGAAATACTATTATTCTTCCTTCATCTTAGCGAAGCACTCGCTGCAATATACAGGTCTGTCCTCACGGGGCTTGAAGGGGATAACAGCCTCGCCGCCGCAAGCTGCGCAAACTGCGGTATAAGTCTGTCTGTCCGATCTGCCTGCCTGCTTTCTTGCATCTCTGCAAGCCTTGCATCTCTGGGGCTCATTGGTGAAGCCTTTCTCTGCATAAAACTCCTGCTCGCCTGCGGTAAATACAAACTCATTTCCGCATTCCTTACATACTAATGTCTTGTCCTCGTACATTTTCTCTTACCTCGATCTTAAATAATATAACGATATGTGTCCCGCCGCTGACGGTCTTGCACCGCCCGCTCTTATCATGCGAGCGCCCTCTTTCGGGCATTGCGGCGTTATCTGAATATCGCTCTCAGCTTGCGTCTTATCCGCTGCATGGTGTTGTTCACAGATTTCTCGTTGGTATCAAGCCGCTGTGCTATGCTCTTGTGTGAAAGTCCCGCAAGAAACAGCTGTAGTACCTGCCATTCCCGCTCGGAAAGCGCATCGGCTATCCTGCGGAAAAGCTCGTCATACTCTTCCCCCGCTATCACCGCATCTTCGGGATTTTCCCCGCTTTCGGCATAAAGCTCCGGTTCATCGGTGGAAAAGGTATCACCGCCGCTGTATCTCGTGTCCTTCATGATATATGACAGCATACTGTGCCTGATACAGACCCCCGCATAAGTCGCAAAACCCGCACCTCTGTCGGGACGGTAGCTGTTCACCGCCTTCAGCAATGCCATCATGCCCTCCTGCACGAGATCCTTTATCATCTGTTCACGCCCCGCTTTGGGTGCAAGCCCCGCTGCGATATGCTCCGCCGTACTCATATACCTTAGTATCAGCGCACTCAGTGCCGCCTTATCACTCACCGAGAGCTTAACCAGCTCCTCATCACTGAACTGTTCATGTTCTCTCAAATGACCGCTATACACCTGCGCACTCCTTGTTCTATGGTACATTCCAACGTAAATATATCATAACATTTTCTACACAATAAGTCAAGAGAGTTGACAAAATAATTTGCAACTTTTTAATTTTTTGTAACAACGTACATATTCAGCTCAAATTCTTTGGCAATAAAGACTACATATTCTAAATGGGGGCGAAGCCCCCATACCCCCTGCGCCGAAACCCTCGCGCAGAGACCCTTGACGCTTCGTTCGCCTTCGTCGCTACGCTCCTACGGCTCACTACGGTCAAGATTGCGTTCGGGCTTTCGGCTGTTTGCCATACTATTTTAGTTTTGTTTGGGGCGATTTGCCTTTTATCTTTATTTGGAGTGACCCCCCATACCCCCGTGCTTCGGCAGCCTCGCTTTGGGGCTTTGCTTTATTAGTTTTATTTTGGGATAATTTGCCATGTTACCCTAGTAACTGCAAACCTTCGCCCCACACCACAATTATGAATTATGCATTATGAATTATGAATTAAAAAGCGTTCGGGCTTTCGGCTGTTTGCCATGCTTTGGTAAATATCTGCCCACCGCCCAAAAGAAACAGAAGTTTCAGAGATAACTTGGGAACAGGTGTTCTTTTGCCCATATATGCCCCTTTCAGCCCGCAAGTTTTGGTAAAAAAACTATTGCAAACCGACTGCGGTTGTGTTATAATAAAATTTGTATGCGATACTATATTCTTATAAAGAAAGGAAAATAAACAGATGTTCAAAAGCAAACTCAAGCCCCCTGAGGGTAAGGAGAAGGAAAGATACCTGCTGCTTTTCATCGTGTCGTTCGTGGGCATGATGATCGCCTTTTTGCCCGCCATGATACGCAATCACGGCATTTTCATGTATTACGGCGACTTCAATTCGCAGCAGCTGATGTTCTACAAGCACGCACAGGAAATGGTAAAGGATGGCAATTTCGGCTGGGATTGGGGCACCGATCTGGGTTCGGGATTTGTCAGCACCTATTCGTTCTACCTGCTGGGCTCGCCGTTTTTCTGGCTGACGGTGCTTTTCCCCAAAGGCAGCACGCTTTACCTAATGCCTTACCTGCTGTCCATAAAGACAGGCGTTGCCGCAATGTGCGCCTACGCCTATATCAGGTACTTTGTAAAGAACAAGGACTGCGCCGCAATGGGTGCGCTGCTGTATGCCTTCTCGGGCTTCCAGACCTATAACATATTCTTCAACCATTTCCACGATGCAACGGCGTTTTTCCCGCTGCTGCTGCTCGCCTTTGAGCTGCTGGTCAACGAGAACAAGAAGGGCGCTTTCGCCATTGCTGTATGCATCACGGCGACCGTAAGCTATTTCTTCTTTGTCAGTGCGGTGGTATTCACGGTGATATACTTCTTCCTGCGCTGTCTTGACAAGAAGTTCAGCATCGATTTCAAGAAGTTCATATATCTCGGCATTGAGGCTGTTATCGGCATGGCGATGTCCTGCATCATACTGCTGCCGTCGGTGCTGATGGTAATGAACAACTATCGTGTAAACGAGCGTATGGTAGGTCTTGACTACATCCTCTACAACGACAAGGCGCGTGTGATGAGGATATTCCAGGCATTCTTCACCCTTTCGGATATGCCCGCCCGCGTAAATATCTTCGATGTGGACAGCGCCCGCTGGGCTTCGCTGGCAGGCTATCTGCCGCTGTTCTCCATGTGCGGCGTAATAGCTTATATGCGCACCCGCAAAAAGCGCGACTGGCTGGGCTGGTCGGTGATAGTCTTCGTGATAATGGCTTGCATACCTTTCCTGAACTCTGCATTCATGCTGTTCAATGCTTCCTACTATGCAAGATGGTACTATCATCCCATACTCCTCTTCGCCCTGATGACTGCGAGCGTGCTGGAGGAAGACCCCAAGCTGCTGAGAAAGGGCTTTGTTCCCACAGCGGCGGCAGGCATCGGTTTTCTGGCAGTGGGACTTCTGCCGAAGTATATCGACGGCGAACTGGTCTACGGCAGGCTGGCGCAGTACCCCGAACTTTACTATATACAGGTGGGCGTGACAGTCGGCATGATAGTCGCATTGGGCGCACTGATATACTTCATCATCGAACACAAGGTGAACTTCAACAAAGTGGCGCTGGTCATGACAGCCTGCGCCTGCGTGATATGCAATACCTCGGAGGTATGGTACGGTGTTGAACAGGGCAGCGACAACGCTGACTACATCGATCGTGCCATCAACGGCGGCAGCAAGATAGATGCCGCACAGCTGGATGCTGAATTCTCCTACGGCGGCGAAGACAGCGACTTCTACCGCATAGACGTTTCCGACAGCATAGACAACTGGGTAATGTTCTGGGATATGCCCTGTATGAGATGCTTCCACAGCTGTGTTGACCCCTCTATCATGGATTTCTATGCGGAGCTTGACCAGCAGCGTGACGTTGCCACCCGTATAGACCCCGATTACTACCCCTTCAGGGCGATAAACTCTGTAAGATACTACTTTGACGAACTGCCCGAATCCCAGAGAAAGGGCGAGAGCGAAAACCCGAAGGACGAGACTGTCCCGAAGCTGAAAGGCTTCACCTACATCGATACGATGGACGGCTTCAACGTATACGAGAACGAGAACTATATCCCGATGGGCTTTGCCTTTGACTGCTACACCACCGATGAGGATATAAAGGATCATGACAAGCTGGAAAGGTCCATGATGCTGACAAAGGCGCTGGTGCTCACCGATAATCAGGCGGCTGTGTACTGCGACTACATCAAGTACCACGACTTCTCCGAAGATATGCTGGATTACGATGAATATGCCGCAAACTGCGCCGAAAGAAAGACGGAGAGCTGCTATTACTTCCGTCACGACACCAACGGCTTCACAGGCAAGATAGAACTTGACGAACCCAAGCTGGTATATTTCAGCGTACCTTACGAAAAGGGCTGGACAGCTAAGGTCAACGGCGTGGAGACTAAGGTGGAAAAGGTAAATTACGGTATGATGGCTGTGCTTGTCCCCGCAGGCGACAGCGAGATAGTATTCAGCTACTCCGCTGACGGACAGACAAAGGGCATCGCACTGACGATATTCGGCTTTGCGGCACTGGCGATATATATCGTATACTTCAAATTCTTCAGCAAAGAGAAAGCAGAAGTAAAGAAGACCGTCACCGGAACGGAAACAGGCTCTGACGATGAGGAACATGGCTAAGGAGGATATTATGTATCTGAATGAGAAAACACTTTCTTCCGAACAGATATTTGACGGTGTGGTGGTAAAGCTGTACCGTGATGATATCGAGCTTGAAAACGGCGAAAAGGGCGTGCGTGAGTTCATAAAGCATCCGGGTGGAGTATGTGTGGCTGCACTGGATGAGGACGAGAACCTTTTCATGGTGGAACAGTTCCGCTACCCCTTCGGCAAAGCGCTGACAGAGGTGCCCGCAGGCAAGCTGGAATTCGGTGAAGACCCCGAGCAATGCGGCAGGCGCGAGCTGAAAGAGGAAGTGGGCGCAACAGCTGACAGCTTTGAATATCTGGGATGCCTTTATCCCACAGTGGCTTACGATACGGAGATAATATATATGTTTCTTGCGAGAGGTCTGCATTTCGGTGAACAGCATCTCGATGAGGGCGAGTTTCTCGATGTGAAGAAACTGCCGCTGAAAGAAGCCTACCGTATGGTGATGGCGAACGAACTTCCCGATGCAAAAACACAGATGGCTGTGCTGAAAGCGTATCTGAAACTTCACGGCGGTGAGGTCTGATATGGCAAAAAAGCAGAAAAACCGCAGTCTTCCCAAAACAGGGCATATAGTGACCACAGGCGTTTTCATGGCGCTGGTGTTCGGGATAACGGCGGCAGGTATGATAAGCAAAGACAGGGAATTCTCCGAGATGGAGAACCGCCCGCTGGAACAGATGCCGAAGTTCACCTTTGAAAGGCTGATAAAGGGCGATTATACCTCTGAACTGGAAAAGTATATGTCCGACCAGATATTCATGAAGGACGGACTGATGACCATAAAGACAGCTTCCGACAGGACACTTGGCAAGACCTGCATGAACGGCGTGTATCTCGCGAAGGACGGATACTATATACAGGATTTCAAGGAGAACAGGACGCTGGAAGACACGAACATCGGGTGTCTCAACGAATTTGCGGAAGGGCTTGACGGTGATATACCCGTCAGCTTCCTGCTGGCACCCAATGCTTCCTGTGTGCTGAACGACAAGCTGCCCGCCGTCAACACCTGCGGAGATCAGGATGCGGCGGCTGAGCATATAAGGGAAAGCCTTTCACAGAGGATAGCGCTTGCGTATCCTGCGGAAGAACTGAAAGCCGACAGCGACGGATGCTACTACCGCACCGACCACCACTGGACGGCAAAGGGCGCGTCTATGGGGTATAAGGCTTTGTGCGAGACTATGGGGCTCTCTCCTGCTGAGGGCTATGAGCGCAGCACAGAGGAGCTGAGGGATTTCTACGGGACGTTATACTCAAAAGCACCCGCAGCGTGGGCAGTCAGCGACACGATAGATCTTGTGGACTACACAAACAATAATATCATAGTCAAGTACATCTCCCCCAACGGCGACCACAAGCCCCCCGAAGAATGCATCGAGCTGGACGGCGTGCTTTTAAAACAGGGTCTTTTTGCGGAAGCACCGAAGACGACAAAGGACAAATACGCCACCATAATGGGCGGCAACTTCGCGCTGTGCGAGATAGAGACAAACGGCGCACTGGATGAAAATGTGCTGATACTCAAAGACAGCTACGCCAATGCCATGCTGCCCGACCTGTGTACGCAGTTTCGGCACATCAGCCTGATAGACCTGCGCTACTACCACATGGAAGAGGAAAGCGTTTCGGAGTACGTCAGATCACACAACATCGACAGAGTGATATTCATCTACAACGTGGATTTCATAAACTCCGATAACAACTTTGTATGGTTAGAATAACAAAGAAGAGGGCACTGCGTTTAGCAGTACCCTCTGTTTTTTGTATCACGCCGCTTTTTCTACCTTCATGCGCCTGAAATAATCCTTAGTCTCATCAGCCACCGTTCCCGAAAGGAGCAGCAGTGCCACTATATTCGGCAGAGCCATCAGCCCGTTGAATATATCAGCCAGGTTCCACACCGCTTCAACGGTAAGGTAGGGACCTATGAACACAAAGGCTATGTATACGCACTTGTACACTGATGTCACCTTTTTATGTGAGCCCGTAAGGTATGACAGACAGCGTTCGGAATAGTAATTCCAGCCGAGAATGGTGGTGAATGCAAACACCGCAAGACAGCACATCAGCATGAATGCGGATATTCTTTCGGGGAAAGGCAGACCCTGACGGAAAGCGTCGGTGGTCACTGCAACGCCTTCAAGACCCTTGGTGTGGCTGCCCGCCATTACTATGGAAAGTCCTGTCATGGTGCATACCACTATGGTATCTATGAACGTGCCCGTCATGGTGACGAGACCCTGTCTTACAGGTTCGCTGGTCCTTGCAGCAGCCGCCGCTATGGGTGCCGAACCAAGACCCGCTTCGTTGGAGAATATGCCTCTTGCCACACCGCTGCGCAGTGACAGCTTCATCACCGCAAAGCCCGCTGCACCGCCTGCGGCTGCTTTCACGCCGAAAGCGCCCTTTACTATCTGCATGACAGCATCGGGTATCTCACCGAGATGGGTGAATATTATTATGAAACAGCTGCCCACATAGATGAGTATCATTGCAGGCACCACGAATTCCGATACCGTTGCTATCCTCTTTATGCCGCCGATGATTATCAGCGCCGCCAGCAGGGTTATTACCGCACCTGCGATGACGGTGATATAGGTGTAATCCGTTCCGAGTATGCTGATGGTATGCGTGCTTTCGGGGTCGAAAAATCCGTTGGCTGCCGAAGTTATGCCGTTTATCTGCGTGATGGTGCCAATGCCCATCAGTCCCGCCAGCAGACCGAACAGCGCGAACAGCTTTCCGAGCCATTTGAATTTTTCTCCCAGACCGCCCTCTATATAATAGAAAGGTCCACCCAGCATTGCGCCGTTCTTATCCTTTCGGCGGTACTTCACCGCCAGCAGACCCTCTGCGTACTTTGTAGCCATACCCAGAAAAGCCGCTATCTCCATCCAGAACAGCGCACCGGGGCCGCCCGCACAGATAGCTGTAGCCACACCGACGATATTGCCCGTACCGACTGTTGCCGAAAGCGCCGTACACAGCGCCTGAAAGCCCGAAACTTCGCCGCTGCCGCCCTCTTCGTCCTTGAACATAAGTTTCAGCGCCAGCCCCAGTTTGCGCACCTGCAAAAGCCCTATGCGCACCGTCAGCAGCAGCCCGCAGAACATTATCATGACAATAAGCGGAACGCCCCATACATAGCCGTCTATCTCGCTTACCAGATCATTGAATTTTTCCATACTATTCCCCCATCTTATAGTTAGTAAGCCCAAATTTATGACCATTGGTCATTATCGTATATATAAAAATCCCCTCGCCGTAAACGAGGGGAAAACCACAGCAAACAAAATGAGATCGCCGTTTACTATACTCAACCTTTCAGGCTTTCAAGTGCCTTAGTAAGAGTAGCCTCGTTCTCGATATTTACAGCGTTTTTGCCTTTGAGTGTCTTTTTCACCAGTCCCGTCAGCACCTTGTTGGGTCCCAGTTCGATGTAGTTCTCGTAGCCTGCCGCATCCATCTCAGCAAGTTCAGCGGTGAACTTTACGGGAGATACTATATGACGTGCCAGCAGTGCGGGCATATCGCTGAAATCGGTGAGCTTTGCGCCCATCACGTTAGAATAGAACTCCTTCTCCGCAGGCTTGAAAGTGATCTCCTTTGCGGCAGTGATGAACTCATCGGCAGCGGGCTGCATCAGCTTTGAGTGGAATGCGCTGGCAACGTTCAGCTTTATTGCTTTCTTCTTCATCTCCGCGAACTTTGCGGCAGCAGCTTCGCAGGCAGCGGTATCGCCCGCAATGACGGTCTGTACCGAAGAATTGTAGTTGACGGGCACCACATAGCCCTCTGTCTCCTCACATATCTTTTCAACTTCGGCAGCGTCCAGCCCGATTATAGCGTACATAGCGCCGCTTGCACTCTCAGCAGCCTTCTGCATAGCACTTGCCCTTGCCTTTATCAGCTTAAAGCCGTCTTCAAGGGTAACGACCCCCGCAGCCACCATTGCCGCATACTCACCGAGAGAATGACCCGCAACGCCGTCAAACTCAACGCCCTCTGCCTTTGCAGCCTCAAATGCTGCCAGCGAGCAAGCCATTATCGCAGGCTGAGAGTTGATGGTCTTGTTCAGTTCCTCATCGGGGCCATTGAAAGCTATCTCAGCGATATCATATCCCAGCACCTCGTTAGCCTTTTCAAACACTGCCTTTGCAGCGGGATACTTTTCGCATAATTCCTTTGCCATTCCCACATACTGGGAGCCCTGTCCCGAAAATAAAAATACGTTCTTTGCCATTTTACATTCCTCCTGATCTTATCATTTGCGCTTTAGTTCAAGCATTTAATTTTTGCAAATAAATTTCAAAAACAGTCACAAATTATTAACTACTACCCAAGATTCTATGAAATATTCCCCGAATTTTCAGAAAACGACTTTGTTGTTCATTGTTTGTTAATTGTATTGCAGGATAAAAAAGGGTATAATATAATAATGTAGGCTGAGTAATAGGGTCATAATGCCCTCTCAGCAGTACTGAAGTATAATTATAACACAGTTTCAGCCATATTGCAAGCTTTTGAGCGGACTTTTACGGGTGTGACACGGTTTGTTAAGATCAGCGTCTGACTTCGCATACCGCAAAGGCTTGACAAAGGAGAGCCTGAAATAATGCTCAGAGATATGCCGTAACAGCGGTATATCTTTTTCAAGGAGGATATTCAAATTGTCGGACATCAAAAAGGTAACGGGAATAAAGGTAAAGGGTATAGGCAAGTATGTGCCCGAAATGATCGCGGATAACGAGGCTTTCGCTAAGATAGTGGATACCAGCGATGAGTGGATAACTCAGCGTACAGGTATCAAGACCCGCCATATCACCAACGGTGAGCCTACCTACTGGATAGGTGCGCAGGCTGCCGCAAAGGCACTGGAGGACGCAGGCTTGAAAGCGGAGGATATCGACCTGATAATATGCTGCACCGTTACCCCCGACTTCTACACACCCTCCACCGCCTGCCTGATACAGCGCGAACTGGGAGTTTCGGGCTGTATGGCTATGGATATCAACTGCGCCTGCACAGGCTTTGACTACGGTCTGGATATGGCGAGAAGATACCTGCTGGCAGAGGACGACGTGAACAGAGTCCTGCTGGTATCGGCGGAGGAGCTTTCAAAGTTCACCGATTATACCGACAGGTCAAGCTGCATACTCTTCGGTGACGGCGCTGCTGCCTTCGTGCTGGAAAGGCAGTACGACACGCTGTATTCCTCTTTCCTGGGTGCTGACGGCAACGGTGCGAAGTTCCTGGTATCAAGAGCCATGAGGTCGGAGAACGTGTTCCGCACCAACGAGGAAGATTTCGATATGGGTATGCCCGACACCCGCCTGCACTTCTTCACGCAGGACGGCAAAGAGGTATACAAATTCGCCACAAAGGCTCTGCCGATGGCAGTGGAAAAGGCTTGCGCAAAGGCAGGCATATCCCCCGATGAACTGGATGCGATAGTTCCCCATCAGGCAAATGTCCGCATAATAGAGACTGCCGCTAAAAATCTCGGCGTATCTATGGACAAGATGGTGGTATACATAGACCGCTACGGCAATACATCTTCGGCTTCGATACCGATAGCTTTCTGCGATGCGGTGGCTGAGGGACGCATAAAACGCGGCGATAAGGTATGCT
>NZ_CAMHRZ010000092.1 GCF_946187255.1 uncultured Ruminococcus sp. | reverse complement strand
ATGTGCGGGCGGATATATATAAATTAACGAATTGGAAACCTAACTATGAATAACACTTGACTTTTATTTGGTCAATAGGGTATAATAGATGTGGATAATTGTGCCGTGTTTTAAGGCGCAGATCATAAGAAAAAAACTGCTCCTCAGGCGGGCAGTGTATTACCCGCCGGAGGAAGTATTTAAGGGTATGTTTTAATGTTTGAGCATAAGAAATTTGTGGGACTTGATGATTTCTTCAAGGAACTTAACGCAAGACCCGAAAAGGGTGTATATTTTTACCGCGTTTGCGGATATAACGAGCAGGTCTCGGAATTTATAAAGAAATACTACGAAGCAGCAAGGACGAGCGGTGTCATCATCGAGGGCAGGATACCCAATCCCGATAACAAGAACCTTGCCTATTTTGAAGAAATGATGGGCATGGATTTCCGTATGGAGCTGGAATTCCTGACAGTGAAGATGAAGAAATGGCTGCCGCGTATGAGCGAGTATCAGCGCGATGCGGTCTGCGGCTCGATATACAATACTCTCAGCGAACTGCGTATGCAGGGCAAGAACGATAATATGCTGAAAAACTGCTATATCAAGTTCATGTGCTGGCTGTACTACAAGTTCGAGAGAGTAACAGCACAGCTGGGCGAGAGCAAGGTGCCCAAGATACTCTATGAGGGCGATATAAGCAATTATGAACTGCTGCTCATATCGGTGCTTTCAAATGCGGGCTGTGATGTGGTGCTGCTGGAGTATAACGGCGACAGCGCATATCTCAATGTGGATCCGACTTCGGCAATGTCGTATAAGCTGGATATCGCAGGACTGGGTCCGTTCCCGCCGGGATACAGCCTCAAAAAGATGCGCGAACTGCAGCAGGCAGAAGCGGGCAGGCAAAGGCTCTACGGCGCGGCTTCAAAATTTTCAAACTGCACCAACGCATGGATAAAGGGCGAAGGGGATCATATCACGGAGCTGAAAACTCCCGTGTCCGAACGTGGCACCGATCCCAGAATGTTCTACAATATCTACACGAGGATAAACGGCGTGTGGGATAAGATGACCTACCAGAACGACCTCTACCAGATGCAGCTGGAAATGAAAAAGAACGGCAGACGGGTGGTCATAATTGATAAGCAGATACCGCTGCCCACTCCCGATGAGATAAACAATGTACCGAGAAAGTACTACAACAACCCCGATCAGATGATAGGTGATCTGGGACTTCAGATACGCTACGGCAATAATATCGAGCTCCAGAGACTGATGGTCAAGAGCTTTGTGGATGTTATGCTGGAGGAGTGTCAGGCGGAGGAGAACAACCTCAATAAGCTGACCAACAAGGCGGTATATATAATATGCTGGCTGAAAAGATATATGGCGCAGCTGTTCGCCAACTGGCGTATGCCCGAGATAGCCTGCTTTATCTATATGGGCGGCTGCCGCAACGAGAATGAGGCTATGTTCATGCGCTTTCTGGCAAGACTGCCTGTGGATGTGCTGATACTTGTGCCCGATCTCAATGGCACGAAGTGCTGTCTGGTGGACAGGCTGCTGTATGAGCAGAACTGTGCCGAAACGTTGGAAATGGATGTATTCCCGACGGAGTCCGCACAGCTACAGATGGCGACCCTCGCTTACCATGCGGAGCGTGAGCTGGATACGCTGATGTATCAGGATTCGGGTATATACCGCAACAGGCAGTACTCAAAGGCAAATGCGGTCACATTGAAGACCATGTATGAGGAAGTAGCACTGCTGTGGAAGGAAGAACTTAAATACCGTCCGAATTTCAGTACAGTTGAAGACGTGGTGAATATGCCCGTCCTGTTTGCGAAGATATCGGGCGTAAAGGACGGCGACCTTGAACAGTACTGGGGCAGCATAAAGGAAATGCTCACCCCCGATACTTTCCTGATAACTCAGGCGCCTTATATAAACTCAAACAGCTATAACGAGATGAAGAGTTACAGCACCGAGTTCCTTAAAAGGGGAGTGCTGCAAAGGCGGATCATCAAGAACCACCCCAGCTTCCGTTACAGCTTCCTGCGCGATGAGATACAGGATCATATACTGGATAAATTACAGCTGCTTATCGATAGCAGGATGATAAAGGGCACCTTTGAGAACGGAACGGAGTATCTTATAGTCGCCACCATAATGAACCTGAATATGGATATGGTGCGCAAGATACAGAGTTTCGATTTCACAAAGACAAATCCCAAGCTGATATATATAAACTCGAGCGAGCGCATGATATCGCTGGAGGATTCCATAATAGTAGCGTTCCTCAATCTGGTGGGCTTTGATATAGCTTTCTTCGTGCCTACGGGATACCAGAGCGTTGAAAAGCATTTCAACACGATGGTTATGGAGGAGCATCAGATAGGGCAGTACGTCTATGACCTTAACGTGCCCGATCTGAGACGATTTGTAGTTAAAAAACAGCCAACTTCATGGCGAAATAGAATATTCAAGAGAGGTAAATAACTATGGGACTGGATTTCACAAAACACCCCGCCGCACCTGTGGGTACGGCAGCACCGAGCGCACCTTCCGCAACAGCTTCGCCTGTTCAGCAGAACACCGAGCTTTCAGTTGTGGAGAAGTACGATATCGTTGCTGACAGAGAACAAATGACAACAGAGCTGGTAAACTCACCGGAGGTAGATGCGCTTGTAAGCACTATCGAGCTGGATAACCTGGATACTATCGTATCCTTCGGCGCTGAGGCTGCCGATGAGATAGCAAAGGCTTCCGATCAGGTGCTCAACAGCATGAATATGTCGCAGATCGAGGAGACCAGCCAGCTGATGGCTGTCCTCGCAAATATCATGTCGCAGTTCGATGTGGACGAGATAAAGGACGATCCTTCGTTCTTCAAGAAGTTCTTCAACAACGCAAAGAAGCAGCTGGATAAGATACTCGCCAAGTACCATACTATGGGCGATGAGGTGGATAAGATCTACGTTCAGCTGAGAAAGTACGAGGACGAGATCAAGCAGTCGAACAGAAAGCTCAACACCATGTTCGAGGCTAATGTAAACTTTTACCACGATCTGGTAAAGTATATCCTCGCAGGCGAGCAGGGCTGCCGTGAGCTGGAGGCTTACATAGCACAGAAGCAGGATGAGCTTGAAAAGACAGGCGATAACTCCATCCAGTTCGAGCTCCAGTCCCTCAATCAGGCACTGATGATGCTGGAACAGAGAGTACAGGATCTGAGAACTGCCGAGAACGTGGCTATGCAGTCGATTCCCATGCTGAAGACTATGGAGTTCTCGAACTATAATCTGGTAAGAAAGATCAATTCCGCATTCATCATCACTCTGCCTATATTCAAGCAGGCACTGGCACAGGCTATACTGCTCAAGAGACAGAAGATACAGGCTGAGTCTATGGCTGCACTGGATCAGAAGACCAACGAGATGCTGATAAAGAACGCTCACAACACCGTTGAGCAGTCCAAGATGACCGCAAGACTGGCATCGGGCAGCTCGATACAGATAGAGACTCTGGAGACCACATGGAAGACTATCATGAACGGTATCGAGGAGACCAGAGGCATCGAGGCAGAGGCACGCAAGAAGCGTCAGGAAGACAAGGTAAGACTGGAAGCTATCAAGCAGGATTTCAAGTCTCACTACGATGTGCCCCGCAAGAAATAAGAATACTGTCTGTAAATTGCAACTGTCGGTTGCGGAACTTCCACTGTGCGTCGCTGGACAAGCAGTGAGCGATGTGCTATAATTGCAATTGCAGAGAGATAAAACGGGCAACGCCCGTAAAACGGCGCAAAGCCAAATGTTCAATATAAGGAGGAACACAATTATGCCGATCAATCTTAGCAAAGGACAGAAAGTTAGCTTAACAAAGGGTAATCCCGGACTGAAGAATATCATGGTAGGTCTGGGCTGGGATGTAAATGCATTCGATTCCGGTACGGATTTCGACCTGGACGCATCTGTATTCATGGCAGATGAGAACGGAAGATGCCCCAGTGAGAAGGAGTTCATATTCTACGGTAATCTGGAGCACTCCAGCGGTTCCGTAAAGCACATGGGCGATAACCTGACAGGCGGCGGCGACGGCGATGACGAGCAGATCATTATCGACCTCAGCCTGATCCCCGCGAATATCTCCAAGATCGCATTTACCGTTACTATCTACGATGCTGACAACAGAAGACAGAACTTCGGTCAGGTATCCAACTCCTTCTGCCGTATAGTTGACCAGACTACAGGTCAGGAGATCGTAAGATACGACCTGGGCGAGGACTTCTCCATTGAGACAGCTATCGTTGTTGGCGAGCTGTACAGAAATAACGGCGAGTGGAAGTTCAATGCTATAGGCAGCGGCTTCCAGGGCGGACTGGCTGCACTTTGCGGTCATTACGGTATAGACGCTGAATAAGGAGTGACCTTTTATGTCGATCAGTTTGCAGAAAGGACAGAAGGTCAGCCTCTCGAAAGAGAGCGCGGGACTTTCAAAGGTCATAGTCGGTCTGGGCTGGGACGAAGGTGCGCCTCAGGTACAGCAGCAGAAGCAGGGTGGATTTTTCTCTAACCTTTTCGGTACGGGGAACAATACTTCCGGCAGTATGCAGAGCGTAGGCGGCGATACCATCGATTGCGATGCATCCGCATTCATGCTCCAGAACGGTATGCTGTTGAACAAGAATGATATCGTGTACTACGGCAATCTTCGTCATACTACAGGTGCTGTCGTTCACATGGGCGATAACCTGACAGGTGCGGGCGAGGGCGACGATGAGCAGATCGTTGTCGATCTTTCGCAGATGCCTTCACAGTATGACAGGATAGTCATCACTGTAAATATCTACCACGCAATGCAGAAGAACCAGCATTTCGGTATGATAAGCAATGCGTTCATCAGGCTGGTAGACGGCAGGAACAACAAGGAGATATGCAGGTACAATCTTACCGAGAGCTATCCCGGCATAACCGCTATGGTCTTCGGAGAGATATACAGACACGGCAATGAATGGAAGTTCAATGCCATAGGTCAGGGTACCAATGACGGAAGCATATCCGATCTTGCAAAAAGATATACGGGTATGGGCAAAGCCTGACGACCCGAAAAAGCCGAGAAAACAGGAGAACTGCGGCACGCCCGCGGTTTTCCTTATTTTCTGAAATGAATTTCCAACGTTTTCGTTGGAGAAAATCGTAAGGGAGTTTAATAGTTTATGGATTTAAAAGGTTTGACCTCACAACAGGTCGAAGAATCTCGATCAAAAAACGGCTCTAACGCCATCCCGGAGGCAGAGCCCACCACGTTCCTGAAAGAATTTCTTGAGACTTTCGGGGATCCCATGATAAAGATACTGCTGGCTATCGCAGTGCTGATGATAGTTATGGCGATCTTTGGACTGGCTGAACCGTATGAGCCTATCGGCACGATAGTAGCCGTACTGATAGTCGCATTCGTTTCCGCAAAGACCAATGTTGCAAGTGACCAGAAGTACATCGAGCTGAAAGAGAGTACCGAAAAGGATAAGTGTAAGGCTATCCGTGACGGTGCTACCAATGTTATCGAGGTCGATGACGTTGTATGCGGCGACCTGATACTTCTCCAGTCGGGCGATAAGATACCCGCTGACGGTGTGCTGATACACGGCAATATCAAGGTCGATAACTCCGCCCTTAACGGTGAGGCTGAGGAATGTAAGAAGACTGCCGCAGCTGCAGGCTTTGAGATGCCCTCCGAGATCACCGGTGATACCTTCGTTGATGAGCACTCTCTGTTCAGAGGCGCTGTCTGTGTTGACGGTGAGGGTTATCTCGATGTAAGAAATGTCGGTCTGAAGACCATGATGGGTAAGATGGCTGAGGAAATGAACGAGGACGAGCCTGATTCTCCTCTGAAGGTAAAGCTGGCAAAGCTGGCTAATCAGATCTCAGTATTCGGTTACGTTTCGGCTATCATCATCACGCTGATCTACATCGTATACTTCATCTTCTTTGCTCATGTTATCACAAAGAACGGCGTTGACCTCGGCGTTGGTCCTTCGGTATTCTTCAATACCGCAAACGAGGACTGGGGCGTTGGCGATATAATCGGAAAGTTTGTTGACGGCATCTCCATCGCTATACTGATCGTTGTCTGTGCAGTTCCCGAAGGTCTGCCTCTGATGATATCCCTGGTTCTTATGCAGAACACCAGCAAGATGCTGGATCATAACGTACTTGTCCGCAAGGCTGTTGGTATCGAGACCGCCGGTTCACTGAACGTACTGTTCAGCGATAAGACAGGTACTATCACTAAGGGTAAGCTGGAAGTTGTTGAGTTCTTCACTGCTGACGGCAACGTTATCCCCAATGATCAGCTTGCAAAGCATGACAAGGTAAAGACACTGCTTGATATCTCCATCGGCAAGAACACTCAGTCGCTGTTCGACGGCAACCACAATGTCATCGGCGGTAACTTTACCGATCAGGCACTGATGCACTTCATCGGTGAGGCTGATTTCAATGCACTGAAAGAAAACAACGAGTACGAAGTCACCACATATCAGGGCTTCAACTCCGCTAACAAGTTCTCCCAGTCGAGGATCGACAAGCTGGGCAAGACCTTCTACAAGGGCGCTCCCGAGAGACTGCTGGCTAAGGCTACAAAGTATCTTGACGCTGACGGCAATATCAAGGATATCGATATGGACAAGCTCAATGCCAAGATCGATGAGCTGGCAAACAAGGCAATGCGTGTGCTGAGCTTCGGTTATTCCGAGAAGCCTATGGTTGAGAACGAGATAAACAATGACGTTGTTATCATCGGTCTTGTAGGTATAAGAGATGATGTACGTCCCGAAGCTAAGGAAGCTATCAAGGAAGTTAAGGAGGCAGGCATCCAGGTCGTAATGATCACAGGTGACCGTCTTGAAACTGCAAAGGCTATCGCTAAGGATGCAGGACTCATCCAGAGCGACGATGAAGTTGCACTTTCTTCCGCTGAACTCAATAAGATGTCCGACGATGAGGTAAAGAAGATAATCCCCAATATCAGAGTTATCGCAAGAGCACTGCCTACCGATAAGTCGAGAATGGTAAGACTCTGTCAGGAGCTAAACCTTGTTGTTGGTATGACAGGCGACGGCGTTAACGACAGCCCCGCACTCAAAAAGGCTGACGTTGGTTTCGCAATGGGCAGCGGTACCGAAGCTGCTAAGGAAGCAGGCGATATCGTTATCCTGGACGATAACTTCAAGTCCATCAAGGACGCTATCCTCTACGGCAGAACTATCTACCGCAACATCCTTAAATTCTGCAAGTTCCAGCTGGTAATAAACGTGGCTGCGGTACTTGTATCCGCATTCGGTCCTTTCTTCGGCATCGAGGAGCCGCTGAAAGTTACTCACCTGCTGTTCGTTAACCTTGTTATGGACGGTCTGGGCGCTATCATGCTGGGTAACGAGCCCGCACTTGAAAAGTATATGCGCGAGAAGCCCAGAAGAAGAGACGAGAGCATCATCAGCAAGCCTATGGCTGTACAGATCGGCGTAATGGGCGCATGGCTGACTGTAATGAGCTTCCTGTACTTCCTGCTGCCCGCAGCAGGCAACGGCGTTGGCGACGTTATGAAGGATCTCAGCAAGGGTCTTATCTGCACCAACCTCTTTGACGGCAATATCGATAAGCTGAAAACAGGCTATTTCGTACTGTTCATACTCAGTGCGCTGGCTAACGGCTTCAATGTAAGAGACGAAAAGTTCGGCATCTTCAAGGGTCTGAACCTGAATCCCGGATTTATCAAGACTATGCTGTCCATCATCGCAGTTCAGGCAGTTATCGTTAACTGCGCACTGATACCTCTGGCTCCTTTCAAGTGGCTGGGCAAGATGTTCAGCTGTGAACCATTCGGCATCGCGGGCTGGATAGCAGTTATCTGCATGGCAGTTACCATGATACCCGTAGACCTGGTAAGAAAATTCTTTACCAACGTTTCCGACGACTAAATAAGTATCTCACGGCTCACACACGCACTGCGCGTGTGTGAACCGTGTTGTGTATTGATACACTGCTGCATCAAATGCAGCATAAAGTGTTCCTGCGGGAATGCTTTATGGCGCATTTGAAATATCATTTCAATATATAAAGGAGTCAGCAATGATGGAAAGAAATATGATAAAAGAAAATAAAGACCGCTTTGACGGCGGACTTTCCTATGTGGTAAAGGGCAGTTCGGTGATGAACGCCGTTCCTGCGGGTGAAAGCTACCGTCTTCCCGAGAAAAGGGAGTATACACAGGATCAGCTGATGCACCTGGCAAAGCGTTTTCACAATACCAAGCGGACTTATCTTCTGGTTGACCCCCTGCAGGGCAAGCATATCCCCGTAAGTCCCGCAGAATGCCTGACAATGCTGCGTTCACTGGGGGGCAGGCTGAAAGAGGAGTTCCCCGAAACTCGCCTTGTGGTGGGCTTTGCGGAGACCGCTACAGCTATCGGTGCGGCAGTGGCTGAGTGTATGGGCAGAAACTGCGCTTATATACAGACTACCCGTGAGGAAGTTCCCGAAGTGAACAGCTGGATAGAATTCCGCGAGGAACACAGCCATGCCACTGAGCAGAAGCTGTCGGCTGAGGGCTTTGCGGCAGCACTGGATAATACCGATACCGTCATATTTGTTGATGACGAGCTTTCCACAGGCAAGACCCTTGTGAATATGATAGAGCAGCTCAGGGCAGTATTTCCGCAGCTTTGCAGCAAGCAGATCGTTGCGGCTTCCATTATAAACAGGATGAGCGACGAGAATATTGAGAGACTTGCTATGCATGGGATGATATGCCGCCAGCTGCTTAAAATAGACAATATCGACTACACCGAGACTGTCAATTCCTTCAATATAAGCGGTGCTTCCGACCTGCCCGACGGTGAGATACCGGAGGATATTATCAAGTCTGCCTACCTGCTGAAAGAGGAGGGCAGCCGCACTCCCAGAACAGGCGTAGTGATAGGTGAGTATACCGACAGCATACTTGCCCGTCACAGCTTTATAACCTCCGAGGACAGCAGTATGCTGCCCGCAGGTGCGGATATAGCTGTTATAGGCACAGAGGAATGTATGTATCCCGGACTTATCATAGCGGAAGAGCTGGAAAGAAGCGGCAGATACGACAGCGTAAAATTCCACGCCACCACCCGCAGCCCCATAGGTATCTGCAACGATGAGGATTACCCAATATTCAACGGCTATAAATTACAGAGCTTTTACGAAAAGGGCAGACAGACCTTCCTCTATGACCTGGCAAGGTACGATTCGGTACTGATAGTTACCGACTCCGCCCCCGAGAATATGGACGCAGTGACAGAGCTTGAAAGGCTGCTGTATCACTATGGCTGCCGTGAGATCATTGTTGAAAGGATATAGCAGATGTTCGGTTCTTACAAAAGTGAAGATGTCACCATACTCTTAAAGGATATAACAGGACAGGTACAGCCCCAGAGCACCGAAGAGCGTGAAAAGCTGATACAGGGCGGCAGGCATTACTGCGAGATGCTCCCGATAGAATATGAGCCCTCGGAGCAGTATATGAAGTCGTTTTTTGCGGCGCTTGATATGTACAGCGGCATCACTGCCGAAGCAGTGGGCAGACTGGGTCAGCTGATATACAAAGACAAGGGCGAAAAGGCTGTGCTGGTATCTCTTGCAAGGGCTGGAACTTCTGTTGGGGTGCTGTTGAAGCATTATATGGACAGGAAGTACGGGATAAATGTGGCACATTATACCATATCGATCATCCGCGGCAGGGGCATCGACAAAAATGCTATGGACTATATACTCTCCCGCCATGAGCCTGAGGATATACAGTTCATCGACGGCTGGACAGGCAAGGGTGCTATCACCCGTCAGCTGGAGGAAGCAATGCTTGATTATCCGCAGGTGAGTGCGGGACTGGGAGTGCTTTCCGACCCCGCGTATATATCCGAAAAATGCGGCACTCACGATGATTTCCTCATCGCCAGCAGCTGCCTTAACTCTACGGTGTCGGGTCTTCTCAGCAGGACCTTCCTGCGTTCGGATATAATCGGAGAAAAGGATTTTCACGGAGCGGTGTTCTATAAGGAACTGGCTAATAAGGATCTTACATACAAGTTCATCGATACGGTCGAGGAGCATTTTGACTTCGGTGACTATGCATTTGCGGAGAATACAGCCCTTACATCAGCCGACTCAATGGCAGAGGTCAAGGCGATATGTGCTGATTTCGGCATAAGTGACATAAACCTCGTCAAGCCCAGCATCGGTGAAGCCACCAGAGTGCTGCTGCGCAGACTTCCCTGGAAAATGCTGGTACACAGCCTTGACGATCACGAACATCTGGGTCATTTGTATCAGCTTGCTGAGGAAAAAGGCTGTGAGCTCATCGAATACCCTTTAAAGCACTACCGCGCCTGCGGACTTATCAAACAGATGGCGGATAACTGATATGAAGAAGATGATATTTGCAAGCGACCTTGATAATACACTGATACATTCCTACAAGCACAGGCGGGATAACGATATATGCATCGAGCTTCTCAAGGGGGAAGAACAGGGATTTATGAGCAGGCGGGTGTACGACTGTCTGTCCGCACTACCCGATAATATCGAACTTGTGCCCCTCACGACCCGTTCGGTGGAACAGTTTGAGCGCATAAAGCTGCCTGCGGGGTGTTTTCGCAAGGCGATAACCACCAATGGTGCGCTGCTATTTGCGGACGGCGTGCGTAATGAAGACTGGCGTAGGGAACAGATCCGTTTCGCAGACGAGCTGATGCCGCTGATGAAGTCGCTGTATTCCGAGCTGAAGGGCGACCCGAAGCTGAATGTGGTGCGTATAGTAGATGATATGTATCTGTACATATCCTGCAGCGACAGCTCTTATGTGGGAGAATTTATGGACAGATATTCGTCCGTTAGCGAGCTGGATGTGATGGCATCGGGCAGGAAGATATATTTTCTCCCGCCGAGCATAAACAAAGGCAGTGCATTACAGCGCCTTGCCGAAAGGGAAGAACACCATATATTTACAGTGGCGGCGGGCGACAGCACCATAGATCTTCCGATGCTTGAATACGCCGACCATGCGATAATACCCGGTGAACTGGAAAAACTGTTAAAAAATCCCAACAGGAGCGTTTACAGCGGTGACGGTGATTTTGCGGAATTCGTCATTGATACGGTCTTAGCGCTGGGAAACGAATAAATATGACCAAACAATGAATACTGTGCCGAAAAAGCTATTGCTGCCCGCTGCCGATCATCTGTCGGCAGGCGGGCAGCTTTGTTTAATAAATCAATCACCCGAGTTATATTGTCGGATGGAGACCCCTGTGAGCCGAAAATAAGTCCGCTGGACAGTTCTTTGTATAGCGGATATCCCAAAGCTGTTGTTTCATATATTTTTATAACTGTTTTACTCAAAATAGTTGTATATGCAAACTTGTGCTGTTAACAGATTGCTCACAATATAATAAAACCCAGTATTTACACGGTTTTATCACATAACTTTCATAAAAGCGGATAAAAAGTAACAAATCGGTATTAGGCTCTTAATCATATATTTTCACAACAGAATAATGTCGAATATGTCAAAAATGACGACGAAAAACCGTCGAAATCTACAACTTGTAGCACAGTCTTGAAATATGCATACCA